>JAYSCC010000222.1:0-5603 GCA_041915065.1 Zavarzinia sp. | reverse complement strand
GGCCCCAACGGCTCCGGCAAGTCGACCAGCCTGAAGGTCGCCGCCGGTTACCTGCTGCCCCATACCGGCACGGTCACCATCGACGGCGAGGCGGTGCAGGCCCGCCCGATCGACCAGCGCGTGCGCAAGAACGGCATTGCCATCGTACCGCAGTCGAACAATGTCTTCGGCGCCCTCACGGTCTCGGAAAATCTCGATCTCGGCGGCAGCTTCATGCCCTCGTCCGCGCGGCACCGGCGGATGGAAGAGCTGATCGAGGCCTATCCCCTGCTGAAGCGGAAATGGCGCGAGAAGGCCTATACGCTATCGGGCGGCGAGCGCCAGGTGCTGGCGCTGGCCCGTGCCCTGATGCCCTCGCCCCGCTACGTCCTGCTGGACGAGCCTTCGGCCGGCCTGTCGCCCCTGATGCTGCACGAAGTCTTCCTCGCCGTGCGCGAGATCGTGCGCAAGCTCGGCATCGCCGTGCTGCTGGTCGAGCAGAATGCCGCCGAGGCGCTGGCGATTTCTGACCGCGCCTATGTCCTGGTGCTGGGCCAGGTCGCCCTCGAGGGACCGGCCGCATCCGTGCTGGCGGACGACCAGGTCCGCCAGCTCTATCTGGGCGGCGCCGCCGTCTGAAGTTTCCACCGAGGAGAAGAGAATGACTGCGATCGAACGGCTCGACATGGGCCCGCGCATGAGCCAGGCCGTGATCCACGGCGATACCGTCTATCTGGCCGGCCAAGTGGCGCTGGGCGCCCCCGGCCAGTCGGTCACAGCGCAGACGACCGACATCCTGGGCCGCATCGATTCCCTGCTCGCCCGCGCCGGCACGGACAAGACCAAGATCCTGTCGGTCACCATCTGGCTCGCCGATATCGCGACTTTCGCCGAAATGAACGCCGTCTATGATGCTTGGGTCCCGGCCGGGCACACGGCGGCACGGGCCTGCGTCGAATCGAAACTGGCGGCACCGGACTTCACGGTCGAGATCCAGGTCGTCGCTGCCCACTGATAAGGGCAAAGGGGTTGGGGATGGAACGCGCGGCGAAACAAGTATCGCTCGACGACAAATACGACCTGGCGAAGCACCAGGTCTATCTGACCGGGACCCAGGCGCTGGTGCGCCTGTGCCTGATGCAGCGCGAGCGCGACCGCCGCGCGGGCCTCGCCACCGCGGGCTTCGTCTCCGGCTATCGGGGCTCGCCCCTGGGCGGGGTCGATACCCAGTTCACCCGCGCCGGCAAGGTGCTGGCAGCCGCCGACATCCGCTTCCAGCCGGGCCTGAACGAGGACCTGGCGGCGACCGCGATCTGGGGCACCCAGCAGGCGACCATGCGCGGCGAAGGCCGGGTCGACGGGGTCTTCGCCGTCTGGTACGGCAAGGGTCCCGGGGTCGACCGCACGGGGGACGTGTTCCGTCACGCCAATCTGGCCGGCACCGATCCCAAGGGCGGCGTGCTCGCCCTGCTCGGCGACGACCATGTTGCCGAATCCTCGACCACGGCCCATCAGAGCGAATTCGCCCTGGTCGATGCCATGATGCCGATCCTCTCGCCCGCGGGCGTGCAGGAAATATTGGATTTCGGCCTCTATGGCTTCGCCCTGTCGCGCTATTCCGGCTGTTGGGTCGGGCTCAAATGCGTGAAGGACACGGTCGAATCGACCGTCGCGGTCGACGGCAGCGTGGAACGGGTGGCGATCCGGCTGCCCAAAGACGTGGCCCTGCCGGACGGCGGCCTGGGTATCCGCCCGCGTGACGGCTTCCTCGCCATGGAGGAACGGCTGCACGAAGCGAAACGCCCGGCGGTCGAAGCCTTCACCCGGGCGAATGGCCTCGACCGGGTGATCTTCCGCGGTGGCGTGCGTCCGCGCATCGGCGTCGTCACCGCGGGCAAGAGCTATCTCGACGTGCGCCAAGCCCTGCAAGACCTCGGCATCGACGAGGCGGCGGCGGAAAACCTCGGCCTCGCGCTCTATAAGGTGGGCGTGGTCTGGCCGCTGGAGCCGCAGGGCATCGCCGATTTTGCCCTGGGCCTCGATCTCGTCATCGTGGTCGAAGAAAAGCGCGGCCTGATCGAAGGCCAGATGCGCGACATTCTCTATGGCCGCGACAGGGCGCCCATGATCGTCGGCAAGCACGACGAGAGGGGGGCCCTGCTCTTCCCCGCCCATGGCGCGCTCGACGTGAACGAAGTGGCGATCGCCATCGGGCGCCGGTTGGGGGCCGGCACGGGCGCCCTGGCCAATCGGCTGGCGGCGATCGAACAGGCGCAGCAGCGGCTGGTCGAGTCCGGCGACGTCAGCAGCCGCACGCCCTATTTCTGCGCCGGCTGCCCGCACAACACCTCGACCCGCCTGCCCGAGGGGGCGCGTGGCTATGCCGGCATCGGCTGCCACTATATGGCGCAGTGGATGGACCGCTCGACCGAGGGCTATGTCCAGATGGGCGGCGAAGGGGCGAGCTGGGTCGGCGAAGCCTCCTTCTCGACGCGCCGCCATATGTTCCAGAACCTGGGCGACGGTACCTATAACCATTCCGGTTCCCTGGCGATCCGTTTCGCGGTCGGCGCCGGGGTCAATATCACCTATAAGATCCTGTTCAACGACGCCGTGGCCATGACCGGCGGCCAGCCCCATGACGGCGGCCTGACCGTGCCCAAGATCGCCGCCCAGGTGGCGGCCGAAGGCGTCGCCCGCATCGCCGTGGTGACCGACGAGCCGGAGAAATATCCGCCCGGCACCGCCTGGCCCGCCGGCACCAAGGTGCATCACCGGAGCGAGCTGATCCCGGTCGAAGCCGAACTGGCCAAAGTGCCCGGCGTCACCGTGGTGATCTACGACCAGACCTGCGCCGCCGAGAAGCGCCGCAGGCGGAAGCGCGGCACTTTCCCCGATCCCGACCGCCGCGTGATCATCAACGAGCAAGTCTGCGAAGGCTGCGGCGATTGTGGCGTGCAGTCGAATTGCGTCGCCGTGCAGCCGGTGGAGACGCCGCTCGGCCGCAAGCGCCGGATCGACCAGTCGTCCTGCAACAAGGATTTCTCCTGCGTCGAGGGTTTCTGCCCCTCCTTCGTCTCGGTCTCGGGCGCCGGCCTGCGGAAGCCGAAGCCGGTCGCCGCCACGGGTGAAGCGCCGGAACCGCCGGCCCCCGTGCTGCCCGCGATCGACGGCACCTATAATATCCTGGTCACCGGCGTCGGCGGTACCGGGGTGGTCACGGTCGGCGCCATCCTGTCGATGGCGGCCCATCTCGAAGGCAAGGGCTTCGGCGTGATCGACATGGCCGGCTTGGCTCAGAAGGGCGGCGCGGTCTATTCCCATATCCGCCTGGCGGCGACGCCGGCCGACATCACGGCGATCCGGATCGGCGCCGGCGGGGCCGACCTGCTGCTCGGCGGTGACATCGCGGTGGCCGGCACGGCCAAGGCGCTGGCCGCGCTCGAACGGGGGCGGAGCCTTGTGGTGGTGAATACCGCCGAAGTGCTGCCGGGCGATTTCACCCGCGATGCCGATTTCTTCCTGCCGGTCGAGCGGGTGAAGAAGGCGCTGGCGACGGCTGCGGGCAGCGACGCCTGCCGTTTCGTCGACGCCAATCGCCTGGCCCTCGCCCTGCTCGGCAATACGATCGGCGCCAATCTCTTCCTGCTCGGCCTGGCCTGGCAGGCGGGCGCGGTGCCGCTAGCCTACGCCTCGCTGATGCAGGCGATCGAGGTGAATGGCGAGGCCGTGGCCATGAACAAAGCCGCCTTCGACTGGGGCCGCCGGGCCGCGGTCGATCCCGCCCGCGTCGCCGCCTTGGCCGGGGCCAGGCCCGCCCCGGCGGAAGCGGAGAGCCTGGAGGCCCTGGTGGCACGCCATACGGCATTCCTCACCGCCTATCAGAACGCCGCCTATGCCGCGCGCTACCGGCGCTTCGTCGAGACGGTGCGCAAGGCGGAACCGGCGGGGCTGGACGACCTCAGCCGGGCGGTCGCCCGCAACCTGTTCCGCCTGATGGCCTATAAGGACGAATACGAAATCGCGCGCCTGTTCACCGACGGCGCCTTCGCCCGCCAATTGGCCGAGACGTTCGAGGGTGACGGGCTCCGCCTCCGCTTCCACCTGGCGCCGCCCCTTCTGGCTAAGCACGATCCGGTCAGCGGGCGGCCGCGCAAGATGACCTTCGGGCCGTGGGTGCTGCCCCTGTTCCGCCTGCTCGCCAAAGCCAAGGGCTTGCGCGGGACCTGGGCCGATCCCTTCGGCAAGACGGCGGAACGGCGTATGGAACGCCGCCTGATCGCGGAGTACCTGGCGACCATCGGCGACCTGTTGCCGCAGCTCGGCGGGGAGAACTATGGGACAATCGTCGCCCTGGCCGCCCTGCCGGAGAAGATCCGCGGCTTCGGCCCGGTGAAACAGGCCGCAGTCGCAGTCGCCGCCGCCGAACGTAGCCGCCTGCTGGCCCGCTTGGCCCAGCCGGCAGCCCCCCTGCGCGAGGTCGGGACATGAGGGTGACAGCCTGAATACAGGAGTGTCGAACGGTTTGACACAGGCGGTGCCGCGTGCCATCACCGGCGCGAACAAGGATGCGAAACGCATGACCGCAGCAAAGCGCCCCGCCGTCACCGGCATTCCGCCCGAGAATGCCCCCGATCTCCCTCCCGGCGCGACCCGCCGGGGCCGGGCGGCAGCGGGTGCCGACAAGCGGGAAGGTACCGCCGTCACCAGGACCTATGATTCCCTGCGTGGCCTGATCCTCAACTACGAGATCAAGCCGAACGAGCGCCTGAACGAAGTCGAGCTGGCGGCCCGTTTCAACGTCAGCCGCACGCCGCTGCGCGAGGCGCTGAACCGCCTGGTAGTCGAGCGCCTGCTCCGCTTCGAGCCGTCGATCGGCTTCTACCGGCCCAAGATCGACGTCCAGGAGATCGTGAACCTCTACGAGTTCCGCGTCATGCTAGAGACGGAGGGCGTCAAGCTGGCGGTCGAACGGGCCACGGACGACGAGATCGCCGAGGTCACGGCCTTCTGGAAAGATGCCTTCGCCCGTCGCGCCACCGTCACCCGGCCGGAGCGGATCGCCAACGACGAACAGTTCCACGAGCGGGTCACCGCCCTCGGTCACAACGACGAATTGGTCAATGCGCTGCGCAGCGTCAATGCCCGCATTCATTTCATCCGTTGGGCCGATACGCAGGGTGGCGACGAGCACGAGGCGAGCTATCACCGCCACCTCGAACTGCTCACCGTGCTGCGCGAACGCGATCAGGCCCGGGCCATCGCGGTGCTCCGCAACATCATCGTGATGCGTCAGGAAGAGATCGTGGCGATCCTCAAGGAAGGCGCCGCCAAGCTCTATCTCGCCAACGTCTGAGCGCGAGGCCTGACGCGGTCCGTCAGGCCCCGGCCAGCGCCAGCAGGCCGGCAACGTCGAGGTGGCGTTCCATGTGATCGGCCAGGCCGTCCAGTGCCGCCTCGACCGATGCACCGTGGGACAGAATGCCGGGCGTCACGCCGAGACCTGCCAGAAACGCGCAGCGGAAATCGTCGCCCGCGAAGATGCCGTGCAGGTAACTGCCCATGATCCGCCCGTCGGCTGAAACGGCGCCTTCCGGCGCGCCGTCGATCCGGGCGAAGGGACA
>JAYSCC010000221.1:0-5612 GCA_041915065.1 Zavarzinia sp. | reverse complement strand
TCTCGCCACCCGCCTGCGCCAGATCTTCGAGGGCGTGCAGGCGGTGATCGAACGCTACCGGCCCGAGGCCGCGGCGGTCGAAGAGACTTTCGTCAACAAGAACCCGACGTCCACGCTGAAGCTCGGCCAGGTGCGCGGCGTCGTCCTGCTGGCGCCAGCGCTGGCCGGCCTCGCGGTCGCCGAATATACCCCGAACCACATCAAGAAATCGGTGGTCGGCGCCGGCCATGCCGACAAGGGCCAGATCCACCACATGGTGAAGGTGCTGCTGCCGACGGTGGAGATTACCGGGCCGGACGCCGCCGACGCCCTCGCGGTGGCGATCTGCCACGCCCATCACGCGGCCAGCGCCAAGGCCTTTTCGCGCGGCCTCGTCGCGGCGGGGGCACGCTCATGATCGGCAAGCTGGCCGGCCGGCTGGACGAGACCGGCGAAGACTGGGCCATGGTCGATTGCGGCGGCGTCGGCTATGTCGCCACCTGCTCGGCCCGCACCCTGCGCCGCCTGCCCGCGATCGGCGAGGCGGTCGCCCTGGTGATCGAGACCCAGATGCGGGAGGATTCGCTCCGCCTGTTCGGCTTCCTCGATAAGGCGGAACGGGATTGGTTCCGCCTGTTGCAGACCGTGCAGGGGGTCGGCGCCAAAGTAGCGCTCGCCCTGCTCGACGCCTTGAGCCCCGAGGAACTCTCCCGCGCCGTGACCCTGGGCGACAAGGCGGTGCTGGGCAAGGCTTCCGGCGTCGGGCCCAAGCTGGCGCTCCGCCTGGTCAACGAATTGAAGGACAAGGTCGGCGCCCTGGCGGGCGGCGCCTTCGTGCCCGCCGTGGCCCTCCCCGCCGCTGCGGCCCCGGCGGTGAAAAGTGCTGCCGCCGAAGCGGTCTCCGCCCTGGTCAACCTCGGTTACAAGCCGATCGAAGCCTCCAGCGCCGTTTCGGCGGCCGCCGCCAAACTGGGTGAGGGTGCCGAACTCTCCGCCCTGATCCGGGGCGGCCTCAAGGAACTGGCCCGGTGAGCGGGGAGCGCGTGGTTTCCGGCGCTAGGCGCGAGGACGACGTCCTCGAAGCCAGCCTGCGTCCGACCCGGCTCGCCGATTTCGTCGGCCAGGCCAAGGCTCGGGAAAATCTCAAGGTCTTCATCGAGGCGGCACGGGCGCGAGGCGACGCCCTCGATCACGTGCTCTTCTTCGGGCCGCCCGGCCTCGGCAAGACCACGCTGGCGCAGATCATGGCGCGCGAACTCGGCGTCGGCTTCAAGTCGACCTCCGGCCCGGTGATCGCCCGGGCCGGCGACCTCGCCGCCCTGCTGACCAATCTCGAGCCGCGCGACGTCCTCTTCATCGACGAGATCCACCGCCTCAATCCGGCGGTCGAAGAAGTGCTCTATCCGGCGATGGAGGATTACCAGCTCGACCTGATGATCGGCGAAGGGCCGGCGGCGCGTTCGGTGAAGATCGACCTGCCGCCCTTCACCCTGGTCGGCGCCACCACCCGCTCCGGCCTGCTGACCACGCCCTTGCGCGACCGTTTCGGCATTCCGATCCGGCTCAATTTCTACGAGGTCGGCGAACTCGAGCTGATCGTGCGGCGCGGCGCCCATATCCTCAATGTCGAGATGACGGCGGACGGGGCGCGGGAGATCGCCCGCCGCGCCCGCGGCACGCCCCGCATCGCCGGCCGCCTGCTGCGCCGGGTGCGGGACTTCGCCCTGGTCGCCAAAGCCCCGACGATCGACGCCAAGGTGGCCGACGCCGCCCTGACCCGGCTCGAAGTGGACGAGCGCGGCCTCGACGCCATGGATCACCGCTACCTCTCGGCGATCGCCCGTGATTACGGCGGCGGGCCCGTGGGGGTCGAGACCATGGCCGCCGCCCTGTCCGAACCGCGCGACGCGATCGAAGAGATCATCGAGCCCTATCTGATCCAGCAGGGCCTGCTGCAACGGACGCCGCGCGGCCGGATGCTGACCCAGGCGGCCTTCCGCCACCTGGGCCTCGCGGTGCCGGAACGGGCCGAGATCGCGCAACTGCCCCTGCTCGGAGAGGACGATGCCTGACTACGATGCGTTGCAGCCGGAGCAGGGTCGCCTGATCGAGGGGGCTCATTGGCTGCCCATTCGGGTATTCTTCGAGGATACGGATGCCGGTGGCATCGTCTATCATGCGAATTATCTCAGGTTCATGGAGCGGGCGCGTTCCGATTTTGCCCGGCTCATCGGTATCGATCAGGTGACCATGATGGAAGGGGACGACCCCCTCGCGTTCGTCGTGAAGCGGATCGACATCGATTATGCCCGCCCCGCCCGCCTGGACGACTGCCTGGTCGTCGAGACCCGGCTCAAGGTGCTGAAGGGCGCCTCGATGGAGTCGATCCAGATCGTGCGCCGGGGTGTTGAAATCATGACACAGGCGACGGTTCGAATTGCCTGCCTCGACCGGAACGGCCGCGCGCGCCGCTTTCCCGAGGCGGTTCGCCACGCTTTTGCCCCCTTCGAGATCCAAGAACAGTCCGTTTGACGGGAAACGACGATGAATCCTGATACTGCGTCTTCGGCCTTGACCGCACCGGTCGGCGATATTGCGGCAACCGGACTGGGCGGGGCGACGGCGCCCGACATGTCGATCCTCGGCCTCTTCATGCAGGCCGACTGGGTGGTGAAGCTGGTTGTGCTGCTGCTGCTGCTCGCCTCCTTCTGGTCCTGGGCCATCATCATCGACAAGCTGCGCCGGCTGCGCCGGGTGCAGACCCAGGCCGACCAGTTCGAGGAAGCCTTCTGGTCCGGCAATTCGATCGACGATCTCTACGAGCGGATCAACGGCCGCCCGGATCACCCGCTCGCCCTGATCTTCGTCGCCGCCATGCGCGAATGGCGCCGCGCCACCGACCGCCTGGCGACCCCCGCCGCGGCGCTGGCGACCGGCTTGCAGGAGCGCATCTCCAAGGTCATGCGCGTCGCCCTCAACCGCGAGCTGGACGGGCTGGAGCGCTACCTCGGCTTCCTCGCCACCGTCGGCTCGACGGCGCCCTTCGTCGGCCTGTTCGGCACCGTCTGGGGCATCATGAATTCCTTCTCGTCGATCGCGGTCTCCAAGAACACCTCGCTCAACGTGGTGGCGCCGGGCATCGCCGAAGCACTCTTCGCCACGGCACTGGGCCTGGTCGCCGCTATCCCGGCCGTGATCGCCTACAACAAGCTGTCGTCCGACGTCGGCCGCTTCCAGGGCCGGCTCGAGAGTTTCGCCGATGAATTCTCGGCCATTCTCTCGCGCCAGCTCGACGAGCGGAGGCACTGAGCCATGGGCGCTTCCCTCGGCGGCGGCGGGCGGCGTTCGGGCCGCAATCGCCAGCAGGTGATGAGCCAGATCAACGTGACGCCGATGGTCGACGTCATGCTGGTGCTGCTGATCGTCTTCATGGTGGCGGCGCCGCTCCTGACCGTGGGCGTGCCGGTCGACCTGCCCACCACCCAGGCCGACACATTGCCCCAGAACGACAAGCCGGTGATCGTCTCGGTCGACGGCCAGGGCCAGATCTTCATCGGTGACAAGCAGGTCTCGCCCACCAATCTGGTGGCGGAACTCCAGGCGACCGCCAAGGGCGGGCCGGAAACCCGGATCTATGTCCGCGGCGACCAGGCGATCAACTACGGCAAGGTCATGGAGACCATGGGCCTGATCAAGGCCGCCGGCTTCACCAAGGTGGCGCTGATCGCCCTGCCACCGGCCAAATGATTGTAATGCGTTAGGACCAGAAGGCTCGTTTCCACCATGCGCCAGGGTGCAATCGCTTCCGGCATCTTCCATCTGCTGCTGATTGCCCTTCTGGTCTTCGGCCTGCCTCAGTTCGCCCAGCCCCTGCCGGAAGTGGAGCCGATCTCGGTCGAGATCGTCGATGTCTTCAGCGACCGGGCCAATCCGCCGCCGCCGCTGCGCGCCAAGACGCCGATCCCGCCCGCCGCCACGACGAAACCCCTGCCGCCGGCCGAGACGCTGCACGAAGCGGCACCGCCGCCCTCCTCGCCGCCGACCCCGCCCGCGCCGACGCCGCCGACCCCGGCGCCCGAGCCGAAGCCGGTGGCCCCGCCGGTCGCCCAAACCAAGCCCTCGCCGCCCCAAGTGGCTCAGAACGTGCCGCCGCCCGATCCGGTGAAGAGCGAAGTGCCGGAACCGGCGCCGGCCAAACCCGTGCCCGAAAAGCCCAAGGAACCGGAAAAGCCACCGGCCCCCGAAAAGCCGAAAGAGCCCGAGAAGCCGACCCCGGCCAAGCCGGCGCCCGAGAAGCCGCAACCACAGAAGCCGGCCAAACCCGCCAAGCCGCGCGACGAGAAGGCGCTCGACCTCAACGACCTCGACACCCTGCTGAACGACCATTCGGACACCAAGCCGGGCGCCCCGCCGCCGGCCAACGCCCGCGAGTCGGACAAGCCGAACCGAGAGACGACGAACAGCAACCGGCCGAACGAACCCCTGAGCAATTCGGAAAAGGGGCTGATCATCGCCCAGCTCGCCCAATGCTGGCGCGTCGACGCCGGCATGGCCGGGTTCGACAAGATGTCGGTTATCTGGCGCGTCCAGCTCGACCAGTCGGGAGCTCTGATCGGCCAGCCGGTGCTCGTGCTCAGGGCACCCGGGACCAGCAATGCCTTCGCGGACGCGGCTTACCGCGCCTTCTACAAATGCAGCCCGTTCAAGAATCTACCGATCGCAAAATATGACGCCTGGCGCGACCTGACCGTGACTTTCACGCCGCAGGGCTTCACCTTCGGGGGCTGAGCCCCCGAAGGCATGACGCTCAGATCCGCTCGACGATGGCGGCGATACCCTGGCCGCCGCCAATGCACATGGTGATCAGGCCGTAGCGGCCGCCCGTGCGCTGCAGTTCGTAGACCGTCTTCACGGTGTTCATGGCACCGGTTGCGCCAACCGGATGGCCGAGCGAGATGCCCGAACCGTTCGGGTTGACCTTGGCCGGGTCGAGGCCCAATTCCTTGGTCACCGCGCAGGCCTGGGCGGCGAAGGCTTCGTTCGACTCGACGACGTCGAGGTCGCCGGTCATCAGCCCGGCGCGGGCCAACGCCGCGCGGGTCGCCGGCACCGGGCCGATCCCCATGTAGAGCGGCTCGACGCCGGCATGGGCGTAAGCGACCAGGCGCGCCAGCGGCTTCAGGCCCAGACGCTCGACCGCCGCCTTGGAGGCGAGGGTGACCGCCGCCGCGGCGTCGTTGATGCCCGAGGCATTGCCGGCGGTGACCGAACCGTCCTTCTTGAAGACGGGGCGCAGGCCGGTGAAATCCTCCGGTTTGGCGTCCGGACGGAAATGCTCGTCGGTGTCGAAGGCGACGGGTTTGCCCTTCACCTTCACGTCGATCGGCAAGATCTGGTCCTTGAAATAGCCGGCCTTCACGGCATTGGCCGCGCGGCGGTGGGATTCGAGGGCGAGCGCATCCTGGTCGTCCCGCGAGATCGCATGGCGCTCGGCCACGTTCTCGGCCGTCATACCCATCAGCACGCGGTTGAAGGGATCGGTCAGGGCGCCGTTCAGCATGTCGCGCATGGCGACGTCGCCCATCTTGGTGCCGAAGCGACCGCCCGAGACTTGGTGCGGCGCCCGGCTCATG
>JAYSCC010000220.1:0-5621 GCA_041915065.1 Zavarzinia sp. | reverse complement strand
GATCGAGAACGACGGCGACAGCGACGACGGCGCCAAGCTGGCCGCCGCCGCCGCCCAGCGCAGCAGTCTGGCCCCGGGTGTCGGCAAGCTGATCGACCAGGTCGCCTGACCTCGCCATCCCCCCGCCATCCCCGGGGATCGGGTCCGCCGGTTGGCAAGCGCCGTCCGGCCCGCTATTACTGGCGGCCCGATTTCCGAATGGTCCCTGTGATGAGCGCTACCCTGCCCGACCGGCTGTCCTCCAACCCGAACAGCCCCTTTTACGACGAGGAACTGCTGAAGCGCGGCGTCGGCATCCGCTTCAAGGGCCAGGAAAAGACCAATGTCGATGAATATTGCGTCTCGGAAGGCTGGATCCGGGTCGCCGCCGGCACCGCCCGCGACCGTCACGGCAATCCCCTCACCATCCTGCTGAAAGGCCCGGTGGAGCCCTATCTGAAGGACCCCGCCGAAGGCTGATCTCACGGGCGGAATTTGGCCCGCATGTAATCGACGTAATCCTGGTCGGCCAGGGTCTGCCGTGCCTTCACGAAGCCCCGGGCATCGTCGCCGACCAGATAGCGAAGCCGCGCCGTGCCGTCGGTCGCGGCCCCGAAGATCGCCTCCGCCACCTCTTCCGCGGCAAGGCTCCGCGCCGCCACCATGCGCCCGAAGGCGGCCGCGGTTGCGCCGACGAAATCCGCATAATCCGGCGGCGCGCCCTCGACCGCGAGGGCCTGGTTGCGGCCGAAATCGGTTCCCGTGACGCCGCCGTGGGGGATCACCAGCTTGACCCCGACACCGACCGCCGCGAGTTCGTAGGACAGCGCCTCGGAAAAGCCTTCGAGGGCGAATTTCGCCGCGCAATAGAGCGACGACATCGGCAGGGTGAAGAGCCCGGCGCCGGACGAGACATTGACCACCATCCCCGCCCTGCGCGCCCGGAAATGGGGCAACAAGGCGCGCGTCACCGCCATCACGCCGAACAGGTCGACATCGAAGAGGGCTTTGACCCCTGCCTCGCTCGTCGCCTCGAACAGGCCGAAATGGCCGCGTCCGGCGTTGTTGACCAGAAGGTCGATACCGCCGAAACGCGCGATCCCGGCTTCTACTGCCGCCGCGATCGAGGCCGGTTCGGTGACGTCGAGGTGGGTGACGAGGGTTCGCTCGTCGCCCTCCCCGTTCGGCCGGCGCATGGTGGCGACCACGTTCCAGCCCCGGTCGGCGAACAACCGGGCCGTCGCCCGGCCGATGCCGGACGAGCAGCCGGTGACCAGGACGGTGGCGCTCACGCGCCCCGCCCCGCGGCGTCGAGGGCGGCGAAATCCTCGTCGCTCAGCTGGATCGCGGCGGCCGCGACATTCTCTTCGAGATGGGCGACGCTGCCGGTGCCCGGGATCGGCAGCACCACAGGGCTCCGCTTCGGGACCCAGGCGAGCGCCACTTGGCCGGGCGTGGCGCCGAGCTTCTTGGCGACCTCGTCGAGCTTGCCGCCCGGCTTGGCCAGGTCGCCGGCCGCCAGCGGGAACCAGGGAATGAAGCCGATGCCCTTTTCCGTGCAGTAGTCGAGCACCGCTTCCGAGCCGCGGTCGACCAGGTTGTAGCGGTTCTGCACCGTCGCCACGGGGAAGATTTTCGCTGCCGCCTCGATGTCCGCCACCGTCACTTCGGAAAGGCCGGCATGGGCGATCACGCCTTCGTCCAGGAGCTGGCGGATGGCGCCGAATTGCTCGTCGCGCGGCACGCTCGGGTCGATCCGGTGGAGCTGCCAGAGGCCGATCTGTTCGACACCGAGGCGCCGGGCGCTCTTCTTCGCCTGCTGGATCAGATAGTCGGGCCGGCCGAGCGGCACCCAGACGCCCGGCCCCGGACGGGTCAAGCCGCCTTTGGTGGCGACCAGGGTGCGGCCATAGGGATGCAGGGCCTCGCGGATCAGTTCTTCCGAGAAATCCGGGCCATAGGAATCGGCGGTATCGATGAAATCGACGCCCAGCTCGGGCAGGCGCTTCAAGACCGCGAGAACGGCCGCCTTGTCGGCCGGCGGGCCCCAGACACCGGGACCGACGATGCGCATCGCCCCGAAGCCCAGGCGGTTCACCGCGGTGGTGCCGCCGACGCGGAAAGTGCCGGCGGCGCTGGCGAAAATCAGGCTCATGATCGCGTCCTTTCGGTTTTGACGGCGCGTTTCGTCAGCCCACAGGTAGAGCCGTGACATTGCTGAAACAATCCGACTATTCTGACACGACTTGATGCAGGATTTCGCACAATGGACCGGACCGGGCTTCTCGAATTGAATGCCGTGGTGGCCGTCGCCAACCGGCGCAGTTTTCGGGCCGCCGCCCACGAACTCGGCCTGTCGCCTTCGGCGGTCAGCCATGCCATCGCGGCGCTCGAACAGCGGATCGGCGTCCGCCTGTTCAATCGGACGACCCGCAGCGTCGCGCTGTCCGAAGCAGGCGAGGGCTTCCTGGCCCGGCTGCGCCCGGCGCTGGGCGAGATCGCGGCGGCGATGGAGGCGGTGAACGAATTCCGCGACCGGCCCATGGGCACGTTGCGCATCAACGCCTCGTCCATGGCCGCCCAATACCACCTGATGCCCCATATCCTGGATTTCCTGCGCCTCTATCCCGAGATGCAGGTCGACGTCGTGACCGAGGGCCGCTTCGTCGACATCGTGGCCCAGGGCTTCGATGCCGGTGTCCGCCTGGCCGAGGCGGTGCCGCAGGATATGATCGCCGTACCGCTGAGCGGCGATCAGCGCTTAGTGGTGGTCTGCACGCCCGGCTTCCTTGCCGGCATCCGCCCGCCCGAAGCGCCGGAAGACCTGCTGCGGCACAATTGCATCCGCCGGCGCATGCCGTCGGGCTCGCTCTACCGCTGGGAATTCGAGAAGCGCGGCCTCGAAATCGCGCTCGACGTGCGCGGCAACCTGACCCTCGACGAGGGCCGCCTGATGGTCGATGCCGCCCTGGCCGGTGTCGGTTTCGCCATGGTGAGCCTGTCGGCCGTCGAAGATGCCCTGGCAGACGGCCGCCTGATTACCGTGCTGGATGACTGGACTCCGGCCTTTCCCGGCAACCGCCTCTATTACCCCGGCCACCGCCATGCGCCCGCCGGATTGCGTGCCCTGGTCGCCCTGATCCGCGCCAATACCCAAAGTCGGATGCCGCGGCCCCTTCCCTCACCATCCCAATCGTCGTAACAGATCAGTCGCGCCTCCGGCGCGAATACCCATCCCGGTCGACCCGGCCGTTTTGCTAGTAGCGGGAGAAGCTCGATGGCAATGGACGAGAAACTGTTTCACGCCATGGTCGAACAGACCTTGGGGCGCTGGCTCGACCGGCTCGAAGACGCCGAAGGACTCGACGAGGTAGGCCTCGCCGACGGCGTGCTCCAGGCGGTCACCGCCGACGGCAAGACCTTCATCCTGAACCGCCACGTGCCGCTGAAGCAGATTTGGCTGTCCTCGCCCGTGTCGGGGGCCCATCACTATGCCTGGGACGAAGGCTCGGCCGAATGGCGTTCGACCCGCAGCGGCGAAAGACTGGACGACCGCGTGATGGCAGACCTGAAATCCCTCGGCATCGAGGTCGACACGCATGTCTGACGCCGTCGCCGCCGGTGGCAAGCGGCGCGGCAATCCTTTCGCCAAGCTGCGCCAGCTCTGGCCCTTCATCCGCCCGTATCGCCGCCGAGTCGCCCTCGCCCTGGTCGCCCTGACCGTCGCGGCCGGGGCGACGCTCACCATCGGCCAGGCGCTCCGCCGCTTGATCGACAAGGGCTTCGCCACCGGCAGCGCCGACTATATCGACATCTATTTCATCGGCCTGCTCGGCGTCGTCCTGGTGCTGGCGCTGGCGACCTTCGGCCGCTTCTACCTGGTCTCTTGGCTGGGTGAACGGGTAATCGCCGATCTGCGGCGCACCATCTACGGCCATGTCATCTCGCTCGATTCGACCTTCTTCGAGACGACCAAGACGGGCGAGATCCTGTCACGGCTGAATTCCGACACCATGGTGATCGAGGCCGTGGTCGGCTCCTCCGCCTCGGTCGCCCTGCGCAATCTGCTGATGTTCATCGGCGGCACCGCGCTCCTGGTCATCACCTCGGCCAAGCTCTCGGCCCTACTGCTCCTGGTCGTGCCGCTCGTCCTCCTGCCCATTCTGATCTTCGGGCGGCGGGTGCGGCGACTGTCGCGCTCGAGCCAGGACAAGCTGGCCGACTCGGCCGCGGTCGCCAACGAGACGCTGAACGCCGTCCACACCGTCCAGGCCTTCGCCCAGGAAAAGGGTGAGGCCGCGCGTTATGGCGGCACCATCGAATCCGCCTTCGGCACCGCCAAGCAGCGGATCCGGACGCGCGCCTGGCTGACCGCGCTGGTGATCACCCTTGTCTTCGGCGCGATCGACCTGATCCTCTGGATCGGCGCCAAGGATGTGCACCAGGGCGACATGACGGGCGGCGAACTGGCGGCCTTCGTCTTCTATGCGATCGTCGCCGCCGGTGCCCTCGGCGCCCTCTCCGAAGTCTGGGGCGACCTGCAGCGTGCCGCCGGTGCGGCCGAACGCCTGCTCGAACTCCTCGCCGTTGTGCCCAAGATCAAGGCGCCGGAACGGCCCGTGGCGCTGCCGAACCCGGCGGAAGGCGCCATCCGCTTCGACGACGTCACCTTCCACTATCCTTCGCGTCCGGACCTGCCGGCGATCGAGCATCTGTCCTTCAGCGTGGCGCCGGGCGAGACGGTCGCCCTGGTCGGGCCTTCGGGCGCCGGCAAATCGACCGTGTTCCAGCTCCTGCTCCGCTTCCACGACCCGGATTCGGGCGTGGTCGCGGTCGACGGCATCGATGTGAAGACGGTCGATCCGGTGGCACTGCGCGGGCTCTTCGCGCTGGTGCCGCAGGAGACCACGATCTTCGCGACCGATGCCGCCGCCAACATCCGCTACGGCCGGCCCGAAGCGAGCGAAGCCGAGGTGTTGGCCGCGGCCGAGGCGGCTTCGGCCCGGGGCTTCATCGAGCAATTGCCGGAAGGCTTCGCGGCCCAGCTCGGCGAGCGCGGCGTCCGCCTCTCCGGCGGCCAGAAGCAGCGGATCGCGATCGCCCGCGCCGTGCTGCGCGACCCCAAGATCCTGCTCCTGGACGAAGCGACCAGCGCGCTCGACGCCGAATCGGAGGTCCAGGTCCAGGCCGCCCTCGACCGCCTGATGAAGCACCGCACCACCCTCGTGATCGCCCATCGGCTGGCGACCGTGGTCAATGCTGACCGCATCCTGGTGATGGACGAGGGTCGCATCGTCGAGACCGGCACCCATGCAGAACTGGTCGCCAAGGGCGGCCTCTACGCTCGCCTCGCCTCGCTCCAGTTCGGCGAGGGCGAAGCACCCGAACGCGGCCTGCGCCGGGCAGAGGGGTAACCCCTCCCCGTCACGGCCGAGCGATTGGCCGAGAAAATCGGGGCATGGCTTGGTCGGGAACAACAGTCTCTTGTCGTCATCGCCGGGCTCGACCCGGCGATCCACGCCTCTCCGCCCGGCTCGGTGTTCTCGTGGATGGCCGTGTCAAGCACGGCCATGACGAGCGGATGGACCTGAGTCGACGGGCCGCTCAGGCCGCGGTGGCGCTGCCCCAATAGTTGAAGCCGG
>JAYSCC010000219.1:0-5629 GCA_041915065.1 Zavarzinia sp. | reverse complement strand
GGGCCGCGGTGATGGACGGCGTCGATGTCCTGGCCGGGCCGGCTCTGCAGGATCCCGGCGCAATTGACCACGGCATCGATCCCGGCGAGGCGGGGCTGCCAGGCTGCGGGATCGGTATCGCGCGAAAGATCGGCCGCGACGAAACTCAGGCGCGGATCGAGCGGCGGGCCTGCGGGCGGGCGGCGCATCGCCACCACCACCCCGTGGCCGGCGCGTAGCAGCGCCGTCACGACATGGCTGCCGATGAAGCCGTTGCCGCCGAGCACCAGGATGCGCATGAGGTCCCTCCGTCGCGCCAGTCTGCCAGCAGGCGGACGGTCAGCCCTGCGGCGTAATGTCCTCGTAGAGGGATTGGGCTTCGGGTGCCGGGCCGCGCCGTTCGCCGAGGCCGAGCACGCGGACGACACGGACCTTGGGCCCGAGGCTCAGGGTCAGCACGTCGCCGATCCGCACGTTCTGATGCGCCTTCAGGGCGGGTTGGCCGTTCAGGCGGACACGCCCGGCTTCTGCCTGATCGGCGCCGAGGCCGCGCGTTTTCACGAAACGCGCGTGCCACAACCATTTGTCCAGACGCAGCGCAGGTCCGGACGTCTCCGCCATCAGCGGGCCAGCTTGTCCCGCAGTGCAGCCAGCTTGGCGAAGGGCGAATCCGGATCGACCTTGGGCGGCGGCGGTTCGGACCGGCGCGGCCGGTTCTGCCCGCCGGGACCGGGCTTCGGTCCCTTGCCGTAATGGCCTTGGCCCTGATGACCCTGGCCCTGCTGGTTGCCCTGACCTTGCGGCCTCTGCCCCTGGCCACGATGCTGCTGATCGCGGTTGTGGTGCTCGCGATTTTGGTGCTCGCGATTTTGGTGTTCACGGGGCTGCTGCGGTCGGGGCGCCTGCTGCGGAGCGCCTGCCTCGGGGGCTGCGGCCTGGGCTTCGCCCGGCTGGCCCGCGGGCTTCGGCTTGCGCTGCTTGCGGCGGCGGTCGCGCGGGTCCGGATGTTTCTTCGGCTTGGGTGCGAACTGGCCGATCAGACGGGGACCGCTGCCTTCGCCCTCGGCCGGGGCGGCAGCTTCGGTCGCGGTCGCGTCGGGCGCGGCCACTTCAGGCGCCGGGGCCTCGGCCGCGATCGCTTCGGCGGGAACGTTGCCGCCTTCGGCCGGGGCGGCGTCAGCCCATTCGGTGGCACTCGCGGGCGCCTCGTCAGCCGGCGTTTCGGCGGCGAGGGGTTCGCTCCCGGCCGGCCGGGCCTTGTGGCGGCGACGGCGGCGGCGCTTGCGCGGTTCGCCGGTGGCGGCGTCCTGCGGGGTCTCGCTCTCGACCGTTTCGCCTTCGGCGCCGTCTTGCACGTCGTCCTCGACGGCGTCAGCGGCGGCGGCCTCGCCCTCGGCGGCTTCACCTTCGGGGGCGGGCGTGGCGGGGGCCGCGGCGGGCACCGGAGCCGCGGCAGGCACCGGGCGTTGCGGGCGGCCCTTGCGGCCGCGCACGCGGTAGCGGATGGCACCGTCGTCGAGCGTCAGCTTCTCGTAGCCGAGGGCACGCATGACGGCGACGAATTCGTCGTTCGAGCAGCCGACCAGGCCGGTCAACTCGCCCGTGGGCGCGATCAGGTCGTCGCCCTGCTTGTCGCGCAGCGCCTGGTCCAGGCGCTCCAGCATATCGATCCGGATCGCCTTGGCACCGCAGCGGCGGAAGCCGGCGACGGTCAGCCATTCGTCCGCCGTCTGGCCGTCGAGCGGATAGGCGACATGGCCGGCGGCTGGCGGCGCGACCGAGCCCTGGCCGGTGAAGATGGCGCGCAATGTCAGCTTGAGCTGGGTCGCATCGGGCTTCAGCAGGCCGGGCAGGAAGACCGTGAGCTTGCCGAATTTGACGCCCAGCCGGCGCAGCTCTGCGCGTACAGGCTGGGTCAGGGCATCGACCTCGGCCGAGATCTCGCGCCGCGGGATGGCGCCCAGCGCCTCACCCAGGCGATAGGCGAGGCCGCGGGCCTGGCCCGGCAGCTCTTCGGCGTTCTGCAGTTTGGTCAGGGCGCCCAGCACGGCTTCGATGCGGGCGGCGACGAAGCGCTCCACCCGGTGCAGCACGCGCTCGCGCTGCGCACCGTCGAGCAATTCGTGGGGCAGCATGTGGACGCGCGGGTGCAGCACGTCGCGTCCCGCGGTCAGGCGGGCCAGGACGGTACCGTCCCACAGCACCCGTCCCTCGGGGTCGAGCTTGAAGACCTCGTCGCCGGCGGCTTCGAGCTCGTCGGTGCGGCGGGCCACTTCGGGGCCGAGGGCGCGGTTGGCCGCGGCCTGCACGGCCTTGCCGTCGACGCCTTCGGCGTCGGGGTCGGGGATGAATTTCAGACCAGACATGCGTCCCACATACTCTCCTTCGACCAGCACGTCACCTGCCGAGTCGACGGCGCCCAACAATTCGCTCTCACCCGCCAGCCGCCTGATCAGCGCCGACGATCGCCGATCGACGAAACGCTGGGTCAGACGCTCGTGCAGGGCGTCGGACAGGCGGTCCTCGATGGCGCGCGCCTGTTCCTGTAGCGCCTCCGCGCGCTCAAGCCAATCCCCGCGATAGGAAACGAAGGTCCAGGTCCGGATATGGGCGAGCCGGGCCGCCAGCGTGTCGATGTCGCCCTCGGTATCGTCGATCCGGGCGAGCTGCTCTTCGACCCAGGGGCCGGGCAGCCGGCCTTCCTGGGCGAGGTGGCGAAAGATCCGGCCGAGCAGGCTGACATGGACATCCGCCATGGTCTTGCGGAAATCCGGGATCTGACACACCTGCCACAGCAGTTCGACCCGCTCGCGCCCCAGGGCCAGGGCGGCGATCTCCTCGTCGGCGGCGAGGCTCCGCAGGCTGCTCTGGTCGTCCGCCTCCTTGACGCGGAGGAGGCCGGGCAGGGGCGCCGGCCGGTCGAGCGTGCGCAGCAGGGCCTCGACGCTGGAGAAATCGAGATCGGACGAGCGCCATTGCAGCAGCCGCACGGGGTCGAAGCGGTGGTTCTCGACCCGGGACACCATGTCCTCGTCGAAGGGCTCGAGGCCGGCCGTCGTGCCGAAGGTGCCATCGCGCATGTGACGTCCCGCGCGGCCGGCGATCTGGGCCACTTCGGTCGGCGTCAGGGGGCGGTGACGGCGGCCGTCGAATTTGTCCAGGCTGGCGAAGGCGACATGGTCGACGCCCAGGTTGAGGCCCATGCCGACCGCATCTGTCGCCACCAGATAATCGACTTCGCCGGCCTCGAACATCTCGACCTGGGCATTGCGCGTCCGGGGCGACAGGGCGCCCAGCACCACGGCGGCACCGCCCCGCTGGCGCCGCACCGCCTCGGCCAGGGCATAGACCTCGTTTGCGGAGAAGGCGACGATCGCCGAACGCCGCGGCAGCCGCGCCAGCTTGCGATAGCCGGCATAGGACAGGGTGGAGAGCCGGGGCCGCGAAATGAAGGCTGCATCCGGGATCAGGTGGCGGATCGCCCCCCGCATGGTCTCGGAGCCGAGGAACAGGGTCTCGGAAAAGCCGCGGGCATGGAGCAGCCGGTCAGTGAAGACATGGCCGCGCTCGCTGTCGGTCGCGAGCTGGATCTCGTCGACCGCCAGGAATTCGAAATGCCGCTCCATCGGCATGGCTTCGACGGTGGCGACGAAATAGCGGGCTTCCGAGCCGATCACCTTTTCCTCGCCGGTGATCAGGGCAACCGCGGCCGGCCCCTTGATGCGCACCACCCGGTCGTAGACCTCGCGCGCGAGGAGGCGCAACGGCAGGCCGATCACGCCGCTCCGGTGCGCCAGCATGCGCTCGATGGCGAAATGGGTCTTGCCCGTGTTGGTCGGCCCCAGCATGGCCGTGACCCGGCCTTCGGCGACCACTTGGGCCGGTCTGCTGGAAGGGCGGTGAATGACTGACATGACAGCCTGAACATCGGTCGCCCGAGCGGGAATCTCAAGACCGACGTATCGGCGCCCGAAACCGTCCCATTCTGGTAAGGATTTTTTAGGAGGGGCGGCCAAAGATGCTTGCAATGGACTATCCGGCCCGGACTCTGCCACGGCCGGTGCCTGCGAAAAATATCGACAGCAGAATATGGGGGCAAAGATGGCGCTCGGCTTCAAATCCAGGACTTCGACGGCCCCGGCCCATGCAGTGGCGGCGGTCGCCGCGGTGGACGACGGAGAGGCGACGAACCTGCGGCGCCTCTATGCCTCGATCGACCGTTCGCAAGCGGTGATCGAATTCTCCCTCGATGGCGACGTCCTCACCGCCAATCAGAATTTCCTCGATCTGACCGGCTATCGGCTGGATGAGATCGTGGGGCGCCACCACCGCCTGTTCGTCGATCCCACCTATGCCGAGAGCCGCGCCTACCGGGAGTTCTGGGAAAAGCTGGGGCGTGGCCAGTTCGACGCCGGCCAGTACAAGCGGATCGGCAAGGGCGGCAAGGAAGTGTGGATGCAGGCGAGCTACAATCCCGTGCTCGACGAGAACGGCCTCCCGGTGAAGGTGGTGAAATTCGCCACCGACATCACGGCGACCCGCATTCTCCAGGCCAACAACGAAGGCCAACTCGCTGCGCTGCAGAAGTCGCAGGGCGTGATCGAATTCTCGCTGACCGGCGAGGTCGTCGACGTGAACGACAATTTCCTGCGCATGCTGGGCTATCGGCGCGAGGACGTGATCGGCCGGCACCACTCGATGTTCGTCGATCCGGCCTTCCGCGCCTCGCCCGCCTACCGCGAATTCTGGGACAAGCTCGGCCGCGGCACCTATGACACCGGCCAGTACAAGCGCCTGACCAAGGACGGCCGCGAGATCTGGATCCAGGCCAGTTACAACCCGGTCCTCGACATCAACGGCCGGCCCTTCAAAGTGGTCAAATATGTCACCGCCGACATTACCGATCAGGTGAAGATGGTGATCCGGGTGAAGCAGATCGCCGGCATGGTTGCTTCGGCCGCGGTCGAGGTCCGGGCCACGGCAGAGGCGATGCAGGCGACCGCATCGGATTCGACGCGCCAGGCCGAAATGGTCAGCTCGGCCGCCGGCCAGGCGTCCAGCAACGTCCAGACGGTCGCCGCGGCGAGCGAGGAACTGGCCGCCTCGGTCGCCGAGATCAGCCGCCAGGTCGTGGATTCGACCGCGATCGCCCAGCGCGCTGTCAACGAAGCCACCTCCGCCAATGAATCCTTCAACATGCTGGCGGAATCGGCGGAGAAGATCGGCGACGTCATGAAGCTGATCCGCGACATCGCCGGCCAGACCAACCTGCTCGCCCTGAACGCGACGATCGAGGCCGCGCGGGCCGGCCAGGCCGGGCGCGGTTTCGCCGTGGTGGCCTCGGAAGTGAAGGCGCTCGCCAATCAGACTGCCAAGGCGACAGAAGACATCGGGGCCCAGATCGTGGCCATGCAGAGCGCCACCTCGACCTCGGTCGAAGTGGTGAAGAATGTCGCCCGCACGATCGACAAGAGCGCCGAAGTGACCTCCATCATCGCCTCCGCGGTCGAAGAGCAGCGCGCCGCGACCAGCGAGATTTCCCGCTCCGCCGCCGAAGCCGCCGACGGCACCGCCAGGGTCAGCAGCAATATCGACGGTGTCAGCCGGTCTGCGGCCGAGGCGGCGAGTCAGGCCGAAGCCCTGCTCGACG
>JAYSCC010000218.1:0-5630 GCA_041915065.1 Zavarzinia sp. | reverse complement strand
GCCAGCCACAGGCCGGCATCGAGAAAGGCTTGCGGCGCAGCCCCCATCGACCAGGTCCTGAATTCGGGCGTGCCCGCGATCAGACGTCCGGGCAGCGGACCTTCCGGTGGCCGGCCGTCGAGGTCGGACAGTTTGAAATGCTTGAGATTGGACATGGACCCTCCGATGATCCGAGCGATAGGCGATGACGGCACGGCGGCCCGTCACACCGGCGAAGACGCCCCGATGACCGCGCAATCGCGTATCGGGAATGAAACCGTCACGGTCACACCGATGTCGTGCGACGTTGTACCGCTGGCCCGGCTGTAGACGAGGAATCGATCGAGCATCGGCGTCTCCAGCGTGTAGAGAATACGGTCGCCGGAATAGGTACTCTCGAGCACCCGCGCGGTGAATTCGACGTCGCCGCCGGTCGCCGCCGCCGGACCGAGCGCCGCATCCTCGGGCCGGATCATCAATTCGACCGGACCAGGGGACCGTCCGGCCCCCACCAGGGGAAAATCCAGCCCAGCCCCCCGGAAACGCGGGCCGAGGGCACCAGTCTCCAGCACGCCTTCGAGAATATTGCTCTTGCCGAGGAAATCGGCGACGAAGCGGCTGGCCGGACGGCGATAGAGTTCGGCCGGCGTTCCGAACTGCTCGATCACGCCGCGGTTCATGATGGCGATGCGGTCGGACATATGCATCGCCTCCTCCTGGTCGTGGGTGACATTGACGAAAGTGGTGCCGAGGACGCGATGGATATCGCGCAATTCCTGCTGCAGGTCGCCGCGCAGCTTCTTGTCGAGCGCGCTCATCGGCTCGTCCAGCAGCAGCACCTCGGGCCGGAACACCAGGGCCCGGGCCAAGGCGACACGCTGCTGCTGCCCGCCGGACAGGGCGGCGGGCCGGCGACCGGCGAGACCGGGCAATTGCACGAGTTCCAGCAACTCCCCGACGCGGCGACGGATCTCCGCCCGGGGCATCCGCCGTACCCGCAAGGGATAGGCCACGTTGTCGAACACGGTCATATGCGGAAACAGCGCATAGCCCTGGAAAACGAGGCCGAAATCCCGCTTTTCGGGAATGAGATCGGTGATGTCCCGGCCGTCCAGCAATACATTGCCCGCGGTGACCGTCTCGAAGCCGGCGAGAATGCGCAAGAGCGTGGTCTTGCCCGAACCGGACGGACCCAGCAGCGTGACGAATTCCCCCCGCCCGATCGACAGCGAGACATCACGCAGGGCGTGAAAGGCGCCGTAGTGCTTGTCGATGCCGACAATATCGAGACTGCCCGCGACGCCGCTCATGCCCGGTCCCTCCAGCGGGCGAGCATGTCGCCCGCGCGGTAGAGATTGCCGACGATGCCGAGGAACCAGGGATTTCCCGTATAGCCGGGCACGGCGGGATAGGGAATGCGGCCGAGACCGCGCGCCGGCCTGCCGCCGTCGAGCACCAGTTCCGCCACCTTGTGGCCGAGATAAGTCGACATGACGATACCCGAGCCGTTGCAGCCGCCGGCAAAATGAATGCCGTCGTGCACGCCGTAATGCGGCAGAAAATCGAGGCAGAAGGCGACATTGCCGAGCCACGAATGGGTGATCGCGACATCGCCCAGTTCCGGAAAGACCGAGCACATGAAACGGCGCAAGCCGACCGCCGAGCGCTGCTCGTCGACGGCGGTGAAACTGGCGCGGCCGCCGAACAGCATCCGCTGCCCATCCGGTGAGAGCCGGTAGTAGTAGAGCACCTTCTTCGTGTCGGCGACCGCCCGGTTGCCCGGGATCAGTTCGCGCATCTGCGCCGCCGGCAGGGGCGCAGTTGCGATCATGTAGCTGGCGACCGGCACGAGGCGGCGGCGCAGCCAAGGCATGGCCGGCCCGGCATAGCCGTTAGGCCCCATGATCACCTGCCGCGCCCGGATGGCCCGTCCGCCCCCCAGATGAAGCCGGAACCCCTGCCCTTCGCGCGCCACGCCCGTCACCTCCACGCCGGAATGAAGCGCGATGCCGAGGCCGCGCGCCCGTTCGCGCAGGGCGCGGTGGTAGAGCGCCGGGTGGATCAGCCCCCCCTCTTCACGCACCAGGGCGCCGCGGTAGATGTCCGTCTTGATTTCCCGGTGCAGCTGATCGGGCGGGACGAGGTGGTTGCGCCCACGCTCCGCCGCCGGAAGAGCTTCGATGGCCGCCGCCATATGCCGGTAGTCGGCGCTGCAATGGGCACCGACGACCGAGCCGGTCATCTGCAGATGGCATTCGCCGCTCAAGGTGGCGAAACGCTCGAGAAAGAAGGGCATGGCGGCGCGGAAGTCCGCCTCGACCTCGCGGGCGGCCTCGGGGCCGTAGCGCTTCTCGAGATGGGCGGCGTCGACCTTGGATTCGGCGCCGAGCTGGCCGCCGTTGCGGCTGCTCGCGCCTTCACCTAGGCGCTGGCGGTCGATCACTGCCACCCGCGCCACCCCAGCCTCGGCCAGGGTGATCGCCGCACTGAGGCCGGTATAGCCGGAGCCGATGATGGCGACGTCGCAGTCCCCGAGGGCATCGGCCGGCAATCCCTGTTCAGGGGCCGCCGCTTCCCACCAATAGGGTGTGGTCGTGATCGGAAGGGTGGCGGAGGTCATTGGTCTTTCCCCAAGGTCGCCGCCGACCGCCGCAGTCGGGAGAGCGCGAAGATCAAGAGCCCCGAGAGCAGGGTGAGCGAGAGCGCGACGACGACGAGTGTCGGCTCCAGCCGGTCGCGCAGGGCGGCGAAAAGGGCTATCGGCAAGGTCTGCGTCTCGGGCGAGACGAGAAACAGGGCGATCACCACCTCGTCGAAGGAGGTGACGAAGGCGAAGATGGCGCCGGTCAGGAAACCCGGCAGGGTCAGGGGCAGGATGACGGTGCGAAAGCGCATCCAGCGCGATGCCCCGAGGGAGGCGGCCGCCTGATCGAGTTCGGGCGGCAGGCCCTTCAGGCTGTTCAGGACCGACACGAAGACGAGCGGCGCCCCCAGCAGCGCATGGGCGACGACGAGGGAGAGATAGGTCCCGTTCAGCCCCAGACGGGCGAAGGCGAAATAAAAGGCGACCGCCATCACGATCGACGGCACCGCGAGGGGCGAACCGAAGAGCGCCCACAGCGCGATGGCCGTCAGGCGTCGGCTGGCCATGGTCCCGATCGCCGCCAATCCGCCGATCACGAGGGCCAGGGCCGTGGCCCCGAGCGCGACCCGAAAACTGTTGCCGATCGCCGCCAACCAGGGCGGGTTGTGCAACACTGCACCGAACCAGCGCAAGGACAGGCCTTCCAGCGGATAGCTGAGATAGCTCCCGCCGTTGAAGGCGAGCGGCATGATGATGGCGAGCGGCACGATCAGGAAGACGAGACCGAAACCGACGGACAGGGCCATGATGATCCGCGACATCACGGGCGCCTCGCCGACGGAGACGCGAAGAGACGCGGTACGAACCACAAGGCCAGCACGGCCGCGACTGCGGCCAGCAGCATGATGCCGAGTGCGGAAGCCATGCCCCAGTTCAGCTGCTTCTGCATGAAGTCGGCGATGTAATAGGCCAGCATCTGGTCCCCCGGCCCGCCGACCAGCGCCGGGGTGACATAAAAGCCCAGCGCCAGGATGAAGACAGTGCCGCCGCCGACGACGACGCCGCGCAAGGTCTGGGGCAGATAGACACGCAGGAAAGTCTCGATCGGCCCAGCCCCCAGCGAGCGGGATGCGTCGCGTTGCGCCGCCGGGATCTGCCGCATCACGTTGACGATAGGGAGGATGGCGAAGGGCAGCAGGACATGGGTGATGGCGACGACCGTGCCGAAGCGGTTGAAGATCAGGGGCAGCGGCGCCTCGACGATGCCGAGGCGCAGGAGAAGGCCGTTGATCAGGCCGTTGGTCTGCAGGAGGACGACCCAGGCCGTAGTCCGCACCAGGATCGAGGTCCAGAAGCCGAGGAGTACGGCCCCCAGAACCAGGCTGCGCAACCGGCGCCCGCCGTTGACGACGGCATAGGCCAGCGGATAGCCGATCAGTACCGTGAGGGCGGCGACCTCGAAGCCGATGACCAGTGTGCGCAGCATGATGCGCAGGTAGATGTCACCGCCCTCGACCCGGACGATGTCGCCCTCGGGCGTCAGGCCGAGCCCCAGCGCCTTGCGGAAATGGCGCCAGGTCACCGGTTCCAGATTCTGCCGGAGCGAGAACCAGAAGCGGTCCTCGGCCCAGCGCGCATCGAAGCTGCGAAGCGCGGCGAGGCCGGAACCGATCGTGTCCCCCGCGTTGCCGGTCGTCATGATCAGGGAACGAAAGCCCGGCTGATCCTGGTTCAACATGCGGGCGGCTTCCGCCCGCTCTTCCGGTCGAAGGGCGCCGAGGTCGGCCAGCAAGGCCGCCGCGGCAGCGTCGTCCACCGGGGCGGCGGAAGCCGCCCAGGCCGCCAAGCGCGGAAAGCGCTGGCCGAGCACGCCGTTGTCGACACTGGCACTGCCGATGGCCAGCATCGGCAGCAGATAGACACCGACATAGAGTGCCAGCGGCGGCAACAGCAGGAGCAAGGTGGCCAGCGCGCCGCCCTTCGATCGGGTCATCGGATCAGCAGCCGGTTACTGGGTGGCCCAGTTGTTCCAGCGCACGGAAATCTGGTCGAAATGATCCGCCCAGAAAACGTCGTCCATGAACAGCGCCGTATCCATGTTGGTCCCCGCCGGCAGATTGGCCCGCAGCTCGGGCGCCATCAGGTCGGCGGCCTTCACGTTGCTGGTGCCGTAAGGGATATATTTGGGGAATTCCGCCTGCGGGGCCGGCTTATTGGCGAAGGCGATGAATTCCATCGCGAGTTCCTTGTTGGGAGCCTTGGCGGGAATCGCCCAGGAATCCATGCCGTAGATATTGTTGGTCCAAACGAAGCCGAGCGGCTTGCCGTCCGCGACCGCGTTGGAAATCCGTCCGTTGTAGGCCGAAGACATGGCGACATTGCCGGTCGCCAGCCAATCCACGGGCTGCGCCCCCGCGTCCCAGAACTGCAGCGACGGCTTGATTTGGTCCAGCTTGCGGAACGCGCGATCCACCCCTTCCGGCGTCGCCAGCACCTTGTAGACATCGGCCGGCGCGACCCCGTCGGCGATCAGCGCCAGTTCCATGTTCATCTTGGGGCCAGCACGCAGGCCGCGCTTGCCCGGCCAGGTCTTGAGGTCCCAGAAATCGGCCCAGGTCTGCGGCACCTTGCCGGTGCTGCTCTTGTTGTAACCGATGCCGTAGGAGACGACGACGGCACCCGCGCCACAGGGATGGATCGCGGTCGGCAGCAGGTCGGTGGTGCCGAGCTTGACCCAGTCCAGCTTCTCGAACAGCCCCTCGTCACAGCCGAGGATGAGATCGGCGCGCTCGACCATCACCAGGTCCCATTTGACCTGGCCGGTCTCGGCCATCGCCTTGATGTCGGCGAGGCCGCCGAGATAGGTATCCTCGGCAAAGGAAATGCCCTTCTCGGCCGCGAAGGGTTTGAAGAAGGCGGCACGTTGGGCATCCTGATAATTGCCGCCCCAGGAGGCGAAAGTCAGGTCTCTGGCCTGCGCCCCTGCGGACAGCCCCATGGCCACCATGACCACGCCGGAAAACAGCTTCAGCATATTCGTGCCCCTTCTGATATCGCCTCGCCAAAA
>JAYSCC010000217.1:0-5633 GCA_041915065.1 Zavarzinia sp. | reverse complement strand
TGTTCCAGTTCAACGGTGCTGCAAGCACCAAGGGGAGAGCCATGGCGGGCAGCGTCAACAAGGTCATTCTGGTCGGCAATCTGGGGCGCGATCCGGAATCCCGCACGCTTCAGGACGGCAGCCCGGTGGTGAACCTCTCGGTCGCCACCTCGGAGTCCTGGAAGGACCGGATGTCGGGCGAGCGCAAGGAGCGCACGGAATGGCACCGGGTCGTGATCTTCAACGAGAACCTGGCCCGCATCGCCCAGCAATATCTGCGCAAGGGCTCCAAGGTCTATGTCGAGGGCGCGTTGCAGACCCGCAAATGGACCGACCAGCAGGGCCAGGAACGTTTCTCGACCGAAGTCGTTCTGCAGAAATTCCGCGGTGAACTGACCCTGCTCGACGGCCGCGGCGAAGGCGGCGGCGCGGGCGGCCCGGACGACGAAGGCGGCGATTTCGGTGGCTCCTATGGCAGCGGCAGCGGCGGCGGCCGGTCCAGCGGTGGCGGCAGCTACGGCGGCGGCCGCTCGGGCGGGGGCAGCAGCAGTGGCGGCGGTGGCCGCGGTCCGGCCCTGGACGACGAAATCCCCTTCTGATCCGGCTGCACGCCAGCATCCATGGAAGCGACCGCCGCTTTTTCCCGCATCGCCGTCGTCGGTGCCGGGGCCTGGGGCACGGCTCTCGCCCTGACCGCGCATCGCGCGGGGCGAGCGGTGGCGCTCTGGGCGCGGGAAGCCGCGGTGGTCGAAGCGGTGGCGGCGAGCCGGCGCAATCCTTTCCTGCCCGTCGCGGTGGATCTACCCGAAGCGATCACGGTTTCCGGTGATCTTCCGGCCGTGCTGGACGGGGCGGACCTCGTTCTGTTGGCGGCGCCTTCGCAGCATCTCCGCTCCATGGCCCGGCAATGCGCACCCCTGCTGGCGCCCGGCGTGCCGGTCGTGCTGGTGGCCAAAGGGGTCGAGGCGGCGACCGGTGCCCTGATGAGCGAGGTCGCCGCGGCTGAACTGCCGGGCCGGCCGATCGCTGTGCTCTCCGGCCCGACTTTCGCGGCCGAAGTGGCGCAGAACCTGCCGACCGCGGTTACCGTCGCGGCGGCGCCCGAGGTGCCGGGCCGGGCGCTCGACGCCGGCCATCTGGCGGCAAGGGTCGCGGTCACTTTGGCAACCGCGAGCTTCCGGCCCTATCTTTCGGACGATGTGGTCGGGGTCGAGATCGGCGGCGCCGTGAAGAACGTCATCGCCATCGCCTGCGGCATCGCCGCCGGTCGGAAGCTCGGCAGCAACGCCAGGGCCGCCCTGATCACCCGCGGCTTGGCCGAACTGACCCGGCTCGCGGTCGCGGTCGGGGCCAAGCCCGGCACGCTGCGCGGCCTCGCCGGGGTGGGCGACCTGGTGCTCACCTGTTCGAGCGAACAATCGCGCAATTTCTCCTACGGCAAGGCGCTGGGTGAAGGGCATGTGCCCGAACAGGCGGAAGGCGGGCCGGTGGTGGAAGGTGCTGTCAATGCCGCTTCCGTCGGTGCGCTGGCGCGCCGGCTCGGCGTCGCCATGCCGATCTGCACCGGGGTCGAGGCGATCCTGGCCGGCGGCTCGATCGACCAGGTGATGGCGGCCATGATGGTCGCCGGCCTCCGTCCCGAATCCCTCGAGGACGAAGACACCCTGCGCATCCCCCATCCGGCGGCCTGAGCACTTCCTGAGCGCTCTGGGTCAGTCCGGCTGCGACCCTTCCGCTCTGCCGGCGGCGGCGAGGCCGCGCAGCACTGCATGGGCGGACAGGCTGGCCAGGGCGAGGGCGACGAGGAACAGGCTGTTGCCGTCCGGCCTGGCCATCAGCAGGTAGTCATAGAGCCCGTGCAGCAGGACCGAGAGGGTCAGGGCGCCGGCCAGCCATTCCTTGGCCCCGCCGTTCAGGTGCCGGGCGATCGCCCAGGCGGCGAGCACGGCATTGAAGATATGAAACGGTGTCGCCGTCAGCAGGCGGATCGACAGCACGTCCGGCCCGAAGCGCTGGAGGTAGAGCAGGTTCTCGACCCCGGCGAATCCCGCCCCGATGGCGGCCGCGGCCAGGACGAAGGCGGCGTAGCTGGGATCTCGCGCATCATGCCCGCGGGCGTAGACGAGCGACAGTTTGGCCAGTTCCTCGGTCAGGGCGATCAGCACGAAGGCCCGGAACAGGTCCCGCCACGGCGCGCCGAAGCTACCCTCGAAGACCGGCCACAGCGCTTCCTCCGCGATCAGGCTGACGAAGGCGCCGGCAGCACCGCTGACGAAGGCACCGGCCAAGGCGCGCCAGGGCGCCGCCACCCGGTAGCGCAGACGCAGCAGCCAGACCATGGCGCCCGGCAGCAGCAGGCCGGCGGCGGCCGTCGCCGGCGGGATCGACAGCGCGCTCAAACGCTGCCGCCGCCGCCCCGGCCGAATAGCCGCCCGATCCAGCGGCGGCTCGCGATGACGACCGCAGCGAGGCCGACCAGGATCACCTTCTTGAAGGCGATCACCAGGGCGATGAGTCCCTTGAAGAAGCCGGCCTTGGCCAGCACGCCACCGGCGATCAGGCCGGCGATGCCATAGGCCGCGGTATCGTCGAGCTTGGCGTCGAATTCGCCGTAAGTATTGCCTTGGTTGAACTGCACCATGGACAAGATCGTGTCGGTCTGGCGGTCGACGGTGCCGAAATTGTCCATTCCGGCGATGATGTCGAGGACGAGATAGCCGCGCCGGCCGAGCACGCGGATCTCGTAGTTCAGCGCTTCGGCCGGATCGTCGGCCAGGCGCAGGCGCTTCGCCCAATAGAGTTTCTTGGTCGTGGGGTCGTAATGCGGGGCGCGGGCCCAGCCGACCAAGTGGAGTGGCTGGTAGCCCTGATCGACCCGGTCCTTGTTGTGGTCTTCGGTTGCCTGCTGCATGTCGCGCAGCAGGGCGTCGTAATCGATGCCGGCGGCATCGTCGTCGCTGACATGGCCCGCGGCCTCGTAGCCCACGATGACCGCCCAGGAATCCGCCGCCATCACGCTGGTGCCCGCCGGCACGATCGCCCCGAGTGCGCCTTCCGCTGCGGTCGGCGGATTGCCCCACAGCGTGGTGAGCAGGGTCTGGGTGTCATGGGCGTTCAGGAAGCGGAAGGCCGGCGTGAGCGCGATGGTGGCCAGGCCGTTCTGCAGGTCGATCGTGCCGTCCGCGAAATGCAGGCTGTTCATCGCCTGGCGGATTTCGTCATCGCTCGGCCGCGCCCGCTCGGCCCGGACGGGGCCCGACAGGGCGACGAAGGCGAGGAGGGGCAGGATCAGGGCGAGGACGAAGCGGCGCATCGACGGGCTCCGGGCAGTGCGGATGGAAACATCCTATGATTTTATGGCTTCACTCCAATGAAATTTTTGCGAGAGATCGTTGGTTGGCGTCCGGCGAGAGCGCATCAGCCGAACAACCCGCTGCTCTTCAGCCCGTCGAAGACGAATTGCACGGCGAGGGCCGCCAGCAAGACGCCGAAAATCCGGCTGACGACATGGACGCCGGTGACGCCCAGCACGCGCTGGATGCCGGTCGCGGCCAGCATCATCAGATAGGACAGGATCAGCACCGCTAGGATCGCCAGGAAGACCATGCCGAGGCGGAGCGGTTCATGGGCATTGGCCGAGGTCAGCAGGATGATCGAGCCGATGGCGCCCGGCCCCGCCAGCAAGGGCGTCGCCAGGGGTACCACGGAAATGTCCGGCCGCCCCATGGCGTCTTCCTCTTCTTCGTCGGTCGTGGTGACGGCGCCGGATTCCCGGACGAAGACCATGTCGAGCGAGATCAGCAGGAGCAGGATGCCGCCCGCGACCCGGAGCGCCGGCAGGGAGATCCCGAACAACCGGAGCAGGGGGTCGCCGACGATGCCGAAGACCAGCATGATGCCGCCAGCGAAGAGCGTGCCCTTGAGCGCGATGCGGCGGCGCTCCGAACTCGTGTTCTTGCCGGTCAGGGCGGCGAAGAGGAACGCCACGTCGGCCGGGCCGACGGTCGCGAAGAGCGTGGTGAAGGAAATCAGGAAGGTTTCGATCATCGCGCCTCCGCCGTCGGGCAATTATGGCGCGACCCGGTGATCGCTGTCACTGCCACATGTGGGCCTCGGGGGAAACTGGCGCCACGCATCGGGCACCAAGACGAGAGGGGGAACACCGTGATCACGATCGAACAGCCGGCCATGGCGCTGAACGCCCATGACATCAGCCGCAAATACCAGATGTGGAACAGCTGGGATCTGGCGGCGGACGAGCGGGTGCCGCATATCTTCGGCTGGGTCGCGCAGGTGGCCACGGGGGCGCCGGGCGGCAAGCTGAAGAACATCATCATCAATTGCCACGGCCAGCCGGGGCGCCTGCTGCTCGGCGTCGGCGGCGTGGTGCGCTCCAATGTCGGCTGGTTCCGCCAGTGGCGCGGCAAGGTCGACAAGATCTGGCTGACCGCCTGCCGGCCGGGCTTCATCCAGGACCCGGGCCAGCCGAGCGACGGCAATCTCTTCGTCGGCGAGATCGCCAAGGCGGCCAATTGCTATGTCGTCGCCTCGACCGAGACGCAGTGGTTCCAGAGCAACAGAACATATCCCTTCGGCCAGATCGACACTTACGAGGGCCTGGTGCTGTCCTATGCGCCGGACGGTTCGGTCTCCTGGTCGCACCGTTACGCCAGCAACTGGAGCTCGAACCAGGAATAGCTATTTGACGACGCGGATCGGCTGTACCGGCGTGCTGTCGGACCAGCGGCCCATATAGGTCTGCTTCGGGCCGCCGCCGAGGGCGACGTCGCGGTTGAGCCCGTCGTGGAAGGCGGCGTCGGTCAAGGCGTCGAACAATTTCCAGGTGCCGTACCAGTCGAGGGCGTCGATCCGGCCGATGCCCATTTCGCCTGCCTCGAGGAAGCCGCGGTCACGCGCCGCCGTGGGCGCGAAATGATTGGCCACCAGGGCGGGCTTGCCGTGATGGTCCGACATCAGGGCGAGCAGGTTCTTGTTGCGCGCCGGCACATGCACCGTCTCGTCATAGATGCGACGGGCGTCGTGTTCGCCGACCAGGGCATCGTCCGAGCCGAAGACCGAGAGCAGCAGGGTGTCCGCCGGCATGGGCGAAACGTCGGCGAGAGGGATCGAGACCGATCCGCGCTTGGCGCTGTTGCCAGGCTCGACCGCCATCACGGCTGAAAAGCGAGGCAGGCCGAGTGTTGCCGCCTGCGCCGCCAGTCCCGCCGCCACCATGCCGCCCGCGGAATGGCCGACCACGGCGAAGCGGCCGAGGTCCGGAGCGATGCCGGCGTCGGGCAGGGCGGCCAAGGCGGCGTGGACACCCTTTGCTGCATGGCCCAGGAAATCGGCCGGCGGGGTCGCCAGCCCATCCTGGTAATAGGGATAGATCACGATATTGCCACGGCGGACCAGATGGTCGATCCAGCCGAGGTAGGCGCGCGGTCGGATGGCGCCCCAGCCGTGCAGGAAGACGACCACCGGTGCCGTCTCCGGCCGCGGCGCTTCTGGCAGGAAGAGGGCGTAGCCGTCGCCGCCCTTGGGGCCGTCGACCTGGCGCACCTCGGCCGCGACAGAGCCGGGGCTGCCGGGGCCTTCTGCCGGCGGCAGGGGCGCGTCCGCCTGGGCCGCATCGATGGTCAGGCAGCCGAGCG
>JAYSCC010000216.1:0-5643 GCA_041915065.1 Zavarzinia sp. | reverse complement strand
CAGGTGATGGTGGCGATGCCGTCGGCGTCGACGGTGTAATTGATGTTGTTGCTCATTTTATCGATACCCCTGGCGATCAGACGCGCTCGATGATGGTGGCGATGCCCATGCCGGCACCGACGCAGAGGGTGATCAGGGCGGTGTTGAGGTCGCGGCGCTCCAGCTCGTCGAGCACGGTGCCGAGGATCATGCCGCCGGTGGCGCCCAGCGGGTGGCCCATGGCGATGGCGCCGCCGTTCACGTTCATCTTCTCGTGCGGCACGTCGAGCGCCTGCATGAAGCGCAGCACCACGGCGGCGAAGGCTTCGTTCAGCTCGTAGAGGTCGATGTCGGTCGGCTTCATGCCGGCGCGCTTCAGGGCGCGTTCGGCCGCGGCCGAGGGGCCGGTCAGCATGATCGAGGGCTCGGAGCCGATCGAGGTGAAGCTGCGGATCCGGGCGCGCGGGCGGATGCCGGCCGAAGCGGCGGCTTCCTTGGTGCCGACCAGCACGGCCGAGGCGCCGTCGACGATACCCGACGAGTTACCGGCGTGGTGGACGTGGTTGACCTTCTCGACTTCCGGATAGCGGAGCTGAACGACGCCGTCGAAGGCCATCTCGCCGAACATGGCGAAGGAAGGCTGCAGCGAGGCGAGCGACTGCATGGTCGCGTCCGGCCGCATGTGTTCGTCATGGTCGAGGATGGTCAGGCCGTTGATGTCCTTCACCGGCACGACCGAATTCTTGAAATAGCCGTTGTCCCAGGCGTGCTTGGCGCGCTTCTGGCTCTCGACCGCATAGGCGTCGACATCCTCGCGGCTGAAGCCGTATTTCGAGGCGATCAGGTCGGCCGAGATACCCTGCGGCGCGAAATAGGACTTGTAGGCGATCTGCGGGTCCATCGGCCAGGCGCCGCCCGAGGTGCCCATCGGAATGCGGGACATCGACTCGACACCGCCGCCGATCGACATCTGGCTCTGCCCCGCCATGACCTGGGCCGCCGCCATGTTGGTCGCCTCGAGGCCCGAGGCGCAGAAGCGGTTGACCTGCACGCCGGCAGTGGTTTCCGCGTAGTCGGCGTTGAGCACGGCGATGCGGGCGATATCGGCGCCCTGCTCGCCCACCGGCTCGACGCAGCCGAGGACGACGTCCTCGACCAGCTCGGTGTCCAGGTTGTTGCGGTCGCGGATCGCCTTCAGCGTGGTGGTCGCCAGGTGGAGCGCGGTCACCTCGTGGAGCGAACCGTCCTTCTTGCCCTTGCCGCGCGGCGTGCGCACGGCGTCGAGGATATATGCGTCGGCCATTGTCTCTCTCCTCTGGATCCAGTTATGTGCCGCTTTAGAGCATGCGGCTGATCAGTTCTTTCATGATCTCGTTGGTGCCGCCGTAGATCTTCTGGATGCGGCCGTTCACGAACATCTGGGCGATCGGATATTCCATCATGTAACCATAGCCGCCATGGAGCTGGAGGCATTCGTCGACGACCTTGCACTGCAGTTCCGAGCACCACCACTTGGCCATGGCCGCGGTCTGCACGTCGAGTTTGCCCTCGACCAGCAGTTCGATGCAGTGATCGACGAAGAGGCGGCCGATGCGCGCCTCGGTCGCGATCTCGGCCAGCTTGAAGCGAGTGTTCTGGAAGCTGAACACCGGCTTGCCGAACGCCATGCGTTCCTTGGTGTACTTCGTGGTGAGTTCCAGCGCCTTCTCGACCGTCTTGATCGCGGTGACGCCGATCTGCAGGCGCTCGGAAGGCAGCTGCTGCATGAGCTGGATGAAACCCTGGCCTTCCTCGTTGCCGAGCAGGTTCGAGGTCGGCACGCGGACTTCGTCGAAGAAGAGTTCCGAGGTGTCCTGCGCCGCCATGCCGACCTTGTCCAGGTTGCGGCCGCGGCGGAAGCCTTCGACCTCGTCGGTCTCGATGATGATCAGCGAGGTGCCATGGGCGCCCTTGCTGGGATCCGTCTTGGCCACGACGATGATCAGATTGGCGAGCTGGCCGTTGGTGATGAAGGTCTTCTGGCCGTTGACGACATAATGGTTGCCGTCCTTCTTGGCCGAGGTACGGACACCCTGGAGGTCGGAGCCGGCGCCCGGTTCGGTCATGGCGATGGCGCCAATCAGCTCGCCCGTGGCCATGCGCGGCAGCCAGCGCTTGCGCTGCTCTTCCGAGCCATAGGCGTAGATATAGGGCGCCACGATGTCGGAATGGAGGGAGAAGCCGGGACCGGCGCTGCCCGCCTCGATCTGCGCTTCCATCAGCATGGCGGAGGCGCGGAAATTCATGTCGGAGCCGCCGTATTCGGACGGCATGGTGGCGCAGAGAAGCCCCGCGGCGCCGGCCTTTTCCCAGGCCTCGCGGTCGATCACACCCTGTTCGGCCCAGCGCTGATTGTGGGGCACGCATTCGCGCTCGAAGAATTTGAGCGCGTTGTCATAGACCATGCGGTCTTCGTCGCTGAGCTTCAGGGTCCGTTCGAACATGGGTCACTCTCCTCCGCTATTGTTTTTTTGAACCGACGGGGAGGCCCTGCCTCCCCGCTTAAAAACTGTGATCTGCGGCGTGTCGGGGCGGCGCTGGCCACGCCGCCCCCCTGCTTCTCCTCCGCAGGCAACTTTTCGCGCGAACGCCTTAGAAGTTGGCGGCGTCCAGCGCCATGATGGTGTCGGCGCCGGCGCTCAGCTTCGCCAGCAGGGCACCGGTATCCGGCACGATGCGGGCGATGAAGAAGCGGCCGACCGCCAGCTTGTTGTCGTGGAATTCGGTCGCCGTGCCCGCGGCCTTGGCCTCGAGGGCGATCTTCGCCATCTGCGACCACATGTAGGCCAGGACCTGGATCCCGAACAGGTGCATGTATTCGACCGAACCGGCACCGGCATTGTCCGGGTTGGTCATGCCGTTGGCCATGAACCACATGGCGCCGTCGCGCAGGTGGTCGGTCGAGGAACGCAGCCCGGCCAGGAACGGCTCGAGATCCGCATTGGCCGCATTGTCCTCGATGAATTTCTCGACTTCGCCGAGATAGGCCATCAGGGTCTGGCCGCCCTTGTGGCCGAGCTTGCGGCCGACCAGGTCGAGCGCCTGCACGCCGTTGGCGCCTTCATAGATCTGGGTGATGCGGGCGTCGCGAACGAACTGCTCCATCCCCCATTCCTTGATGTAGCCGTGGCCGCCGAAGACCTGCTGGGCGTTGACCGCGGACTCGAAGCCCTTGTCGGTCAGGTAACCCTTCACGACCGGGGTGACCAGGGCGACGATGTCGTCGTTGGCCTCGCGCACGGCCGGATCGGGATCGCGGTGGGCGAGATCGATCTTGAGGCCGGTCCACAGGTAGAAGGCGCGCGCACCTTCGACGAAGGCGCGGATCGACAGCAGCATGCGGCGCACGTCCGGATGCACGATGATCGGATCGGCCGGCTTCTCGGGGAACTTGGTGCCCGAGATCGAACGCATCTGCAGGCGTTCCTTGGCATAGGCCGCCGCGTTCTGATAGGCGACTTCGGCCTGCGACAGGCCCTGCACGCCGACGCCGAGACGGGCCGCGTTCATCATGGTGAACATGGCGCGCAGGCCCTTGTGGGCCTCGCCGATCAGGAAGCCGGTGGCGCCGTCGTAGTTCATCACGCAGGTGGCGTTGGCGCAGATGCCCATCTTGTGTTCGATGTTGCCGGCCTTCACCGCGTTGCGGGCGCCCAGCGAACCGTCGGCATTGACCATGAACTTCGGCACGATGAAGAGCGAGATGCCCTTCACGCCCTCGGGCCCGCCCGGGATCTTGGCCAGCACGAGGTGGATGATGTTCTGGCTCAGGTCCTGCTCGCCGGCCGAGATGAAGATCTTGGTGCCGGTGATCTTGTAGGTGCCGTCCGCCTGGGGCTCGGCCCTCGTGCGCAGCAGGCCGAGGTCGGTGCCGCAATGCGGCTCGGTCAGGTTCATGGTGCCGGTCCATTCGCCGGTCACCAGCTTGGGCAGATAGGTCTGCTTCTGCTCGTCGGTGCCCCAGACGTGGATCGCCTCATAGGCGCCGTGGGACAGGCCCGGATACATGCCGAAGGCCATGTTGGCGGCCGAGACGAATTCGTTGAGCGCGAAGCCCAGCACATAGGGCATGCCCTGGCCGCCGTATTCGGGGTCCGAGGTGATGCCCGGCCAGCCGCCGTCGACGAAAGTCTTGTAGGCTTCCTTGAAGCCCTTCGGGGTGGTCACCACGCCATCGGCGATGGTGCAACCTTCCTGGTCGCCCGACTGGTTCAGGGGGGCGAGCACGCGCTCGCACAGCTTGGCACCCTCTTCCAGGATCGCGTCGACCACGTCCTGCGGGGCGTCGGCGAAGCCCGACAGGTTGGAATATTTGCCGATGTTCAGCACGTCGTGCAGGACGAAGCGGATGTCGTCCACAGGTGCCTTGTAACTGGGCATGGGTCTCTCCTCAGACTGTCTGGCTCTCGGACCGGGTGCTGGCCGCGCGATTGCCTCGCGTCGGAACCGCCACCGGCCGGTGATCACACTTCATGCCGCCACCTGCTCGGTGGCTGCGGGATCGGCGGCGCCGTCGAACGCCGTCGCGACGAAACTGCCGATCCTGCCCCGGCGCGGGAGGGGCTGGCGGCGGGTTTCGTCGATCTGGCGGGCATCCGCGGCCTGACGGCCACTGCCCGCCGCCGCCTCGACGGTGGCGGATCTGAAAACTCCGGCGGCCGCGCTCATGCGGCGCTGGCCTTCTTCGCCTTGGCCGGCTTCACCGGCTGGGCGGGATCGATGCCACGCTCACGCAGCAGGCCCTCGAGGAAGGCGCAGCTATTGGTCAGCTCGACGATCGTCTGGTCGATGTCCTGGCGCTGGCGCTCGAGGCTCACGAGCTTGTTGTGTGCGGTCGCCAGGGTGCGGCGGATCTGCTCCGTCTGGCCGTCGCCGAGATCGTAGAGATCGAGAATTTCGCGGAGTTCCGCCAGGGAGAAGCCGACCCGCTTGCCGCGCAGGATGAGCAGCAGGCGCACCCAGTCGCGCTGGGAATAGATGCGGGTCTGGCCTTCGCGCTTCGGGCGCAGCAGGCCGCGGTCTTCATAGAAACGGATCGCCCGGGGCGTCACCGAGAACTCTTCCGAGAGCTGGGTGATCGAATAGGTCTTCGACGCAGCGCCCTCTTGCCCAGGCTTCATGTGCCGTCTCCTCCGAACGTGGCCGGAGTCTTAGGTGACGTTGACGTTAACGTCAACTGGTAAATTGTCAGCCTTTATTTTTTTGCACTGCAACTGCTTGAAACCGAGGTGCACGCGGGGGAAACTGCCCGAAAATCGAGGCAATGAGGAGAGGCAGGAAAACCATGACGGGCAATCGGCCGACGCGGATCGAGGCTTACGCCGACTTCTTCCCCTATTACCTCCAGGAACACGCCAAGCCGGTGACCCGCGGGCTGCATTACGTCGGGACCGGGCTGACCTTCGGCTTCCTGGCGGCGGCGCTCGCCCTGGGCAATCCGTGGTGGCTGCTCGGCATGCCGCTGGTGGGCTATTTCTTCGCCTGGGTCGGCCATTTCGGGGTCGAGAAGAACCGGCCGGCGACCTTCACCTATCCCTTCTGGTCGCTGATCTCCGACTACCGGATGTTCTTCCTATGGGCGAGCGGCCGCCTCGGCCGGCATCTCCGCGCCGCCGGGGTCGATTG
>JAYSCC010000215.1:0-5692 GCA_041915065.1 Zavarzinia sp. | reverse complement strand
ATAGCCCCGCTTGGCATAGTAAGGATGCGGATAGAAGCCGGTATCGACGAGTGCCACCCGGATTCCTGCCCCGGTCAGTGATGATGGAACATTTAAAAGCGTCCGAATCCGTGCCTCATCCACGGCGTGGAAACTATGGGCCGGCGGATCGGGCTGGGGCGGGCCGAAATAGAGCGGTGGTGGCGTAAATACGAAATGGTCAATCGTGGGCTCCCCTCTTGCGCGAATGCTCAGGGACTCCCGTGGGGAAAGAAACAGGTCTTGTGGGTATGGCGCTTCGAAGCTCGCGGCGAAATCCTGAGTTGCTCGTTCGGTGCTGCGTCTGGCTCGTGCCTGGACGACCATCGGCTGGCCGATGGTCTCCGATACAAGGGCGGCCGGGGCGCCGACCGTGATCGAGAACCGCCCGCGACGTATTATCCTGAAGCCCCGCCTGGTAAGGCGCTCTACGGCATCGTCTTGACCGTCCTCGTCCGGGCGAAAAAGGTCGAGAGTCTTTGGATCGAGCAGGCCCCGCTGCTCTTGGAGGGTCAATCCCGAGCGTGTGGGGGTGGCGACCGTTACCCTGACGTCACCAGTGATTTCATCCAGCCGCTCCGTCAGAGACGCTGACCCTTTGATCACAGGTTCGAGCCCGGAGCCAAAAAGAACGGCTGGCGCCGTCGATGCCGCGGAGGCGCCACCACCCCGCATCCCCGAGGGCCCCCCTACCGGCTTTCCGGTCATTACAACGCTCCCACGAGTCCAAAAACCATGTTGTACAATTATGGGTAATTTATTCTCGCCAACAACGCCAAATCCATTGAATCTGACGTTAGGGGAGCCCGTTTTGATGGCGCCCCGGAGAAGAAATGGGCCCGGTCTCTCCCGGGTACCGAAATGCTCTGGAAGGGGACCGCATCTGCCCGGACGCGCTCTGCCGCCATGCCTGTTGCGGTGCCGTGAAGCCGGGGCTGTTACGCGGTCGAGGCTTCAGGCTCTTCTCGTCGTGCCGATGCGGGTTACTCGACGAACGACGTCATCGGGGTAAATCGTCAAGCCGCGATGAGTTCGAAGCGGTCGACGTCGACCAGGCCGTGGTCGGTGATCTTCAGATGCGGGATCACCGGCAGCGGCAGGAAGGCGAGCTGGAGGAAGGGCTCGGGCAGCGGGCAGCCCAGTTCCCGGATGACGGCGCGAAGGGCGACCAGGTCGGCGCGCACGCCCTCGAAGGGCTTGACCGAGATCAGGCCGGCCATGGGCAGGGCCAGTTCGCCCACCACGCGGCCGTCGGCCACCGCGACGAAGCCGCCGCCGATCTCGATCAGGCGGTTGACCGCCAGGGCCATTTCGGCGTCGTCCTTGCCGACCACGCAGACATTGTGGCTGTCGTGCCCGACCGAGGAGGCGAGGGCGCCGCGCGCCAGGCCGAAGCCCTTCACGAAGCCGCGGCCGATGTTGCGGTTCTTGCCGTGACGGGCGACGACGCAGACCTTGAGCACGTCGTTGGCGGGGTCGGGCAGGCGTTCGCCGGCCCTGTAGGGCAGGGTCATGGTCAGGTGTTCGGTCACCACGCTGCCGACCGAAATGCCGATCACCGGGCCCGTGGGGGCACTCGCCTTGACCACGAAATCGGCCGCGGAGACGGGTTCCAGTTTCATCGAGTCGAGGCCGATCGGCGCCGGCAGGCGGCAGCCCTCGAACAGCGCCGGGGTGACGATCCGTCCGGCCGAAATGACGCCATGCACGGCGCAGGTTTCGAGATCGTCGAGCAGCACGATGTCGGCCCGGCGGCCGGGCGCGATGATGCCGCGGTCGCGCAGGCCGAAGCTCTGCGCCGCCGACCAGGAGGCGGCGCGATAGGCGTGCGCCAGCGGCACGCCCTGGGCGATCGCCGTCCGCACCAGATGGTCGACATGGCCTTCCTCGTGGATGTCGAGGGGGTTGCGGTCGTCGGTGCAGAAGGAGACGAAGGAGGACGTATCGGCCGTGATCAGCGGGCTCAGCGTCTTCACGTCCTTGCACACGGTGCCTTCGCGGACCAGCACCTGCATGCCCTTGCGCAGCTTCTCGAGCCCCTCGGGCAGGGAAGTGGTCTCGTGGCAGTTGCGGATGCCGCAGGAGAGATAGGCGTTGAGGTCGCGGCCGGAGACCATGGGCGCGTGACCGTCGATGTGGCAGCCCTCGAAGGCGGCGAGCTTGGCCAGCACGTCCGGATCCTTGAACAGGATACCCGGCACATTCATGAATTCGGCGAGCCCGATCGAATGCTTGTGCCCCTTGTAACGCACCAAGTCATCTGCGGTCAGGGTGGCGCCGGCGGTTTCGAGCTTGGTCGCCGGCACGCAGGAGGAGAGCTGGACCTTGAGGTCGAGCACGGTGCCGGCGGCCGCTTCCAGGAAATAGTCGAGGCCGGCGGTGCCCAGCACGTTGCAGATCTCGTGCGGGTCGCAGATCGCCGTGGTGGTGCCGCGGGGCAGCACGCAGCGGTCGAATTCGCCGGGGCTGACCAGGCTGCTCTCGACATGGACATGGGTATCGATGAAGCCGGGCACGCAGGTCAGGTTCCGCCCGTCGATCTCCACCTTGCCGCGGTAGCCTTCGTAGGTACCGACGATGCGGTCGCCGCAGATGGCGATGTCGCCCTCCGCCACTTCGGCGGTGGCGACATTGAGGAAGCGGGTGTTGCGGATAACAACGTCGGCCTCCATCCGGCCGAGCGCCTGGTCGATCATCCGTTCGAGGAAGCTCGTATCGTAATTCGCCATCGCCATGTCCTCGAAACCGCTACCGAAACCCCAGTCTACGCCCTCGCCCGCCGGCCGTCATGCCCGGGCATAAGCCACCGTTGCCCGGTTCGCGAAGACCGGCCGGCAGAGCCGCTGCCTTCCAGTATCACCACCCAAATTCGTCATCGCCGGGCTCGACCCGGCGATCCACGTCTCTCCGCCCGGCTCGGCGTTCTCATGGATGGCCGTGTCAAGCACGGCCATGACGATAGAGAGTTGTTTTCCGGTCGATGCACGGAGGCAAGTCCCGCCCGTTTCCCGGCCTGTCACAGCGATTTTCAGCTCGACCGGACAGCCGTGGGACGAGCCCGGGCATGACGACCGGCGGCTATTTCGTGCCGAACAGGCGGTCGCCCGCGTCACCCAGGCCGGGCACGATATAGCCGTGGTCGTTCAGGCATTCGTCGATCGCGGCGGTATAGACCGGCACGTCGGGGTGGGCCGCGCGCAGGTGGCTCACCCCCTCGGGGGCGGAGAGCAGGCTGACGAATTTGATCGAGGTGCAGCCGGCGTCCTTCACCTTCTGCACCGCGGCGACGGCGGAATTGCCGGTCGCCAGCATGGGGTCGAGCACGATCGCTAGGCGCTCGCCGATGTCGCGCGGCAGCTTCATGAAATATTCGACCGCCTGCAGCGTCTTCGGGTCGCGGTAGAGGCCGACATGGCCGACCCGGGCGGCTGGCAGGATATCCAACATGCCGGACAGCAGGCCCTCGCCCGCGCGCAGGACCGAGACCAGGCAGAGCTTCTTGCCCGCGAGCTGCGGCATCAGGCAGGTCTTGATCGGGGTTTCGATCTCGACCAGTTCGGTCGGCACGTCGCGCACCACCTCATAGGCGAGCAACATGCCGATCTCGCCCAGCAGGCGGCGGAAGCCCAGGGTCGAGGTCTCGCGCCTGCGCATGATGGTCAGCTTGTGCTGGACCAGCGGATGGTCGACCACGATCACACCCGGATCGTCCTTGAAACCCGTCATCAGAACCCTCGGCATCGTCGATAGCGAGTCGGCATTACAGCACTCGGTCCTATCTTCGCCAAGTTTGCGCCGCCGGCTTCGTGCCCGTACATCGCGGGCGGGGTGGGGGACTCCGTCCCATGTAACGGGGAAATCGCCGATGCGGTCGGCGAGGCGCAGAAGAACCTGCCGAAGGGCATCTATCGCGGCCCGAAATAATGAGGGGCGGCTGGGTGTCCCCGCCGCCCCTCAAATCATGTGCGCCCGCTTACGAGGCGGCGGCGAGCTGGCCGCCGGCGCGCTCTTCCTTGATCTCCTCGGCGAGGAGGAAGGCGAGTTCCAGCGCCTGTGAGGCGTTGAGGCGCGGGTCGCAGGCGGTCCGGTAGAAGTCGGCCAACTGGTCGTCCGCGATCTCGACGGCACCGCCGATGCATTCGGTGACGTTCTGGCCGGTCATCTCCAGGTGGATGCCGCCGGCATAGCTGCCTTCGGCCTCATGCACCGCGAAGAAGCCGCGCACTTCGGCCAGGATGCGGTCGAAGGGACGGGTCTTGTAGCCGCTCGCCGACTTGATCGTGTTGCCGTGCATGGGATCGCAGGACCACACGACCTTGCGGCCTTCACGCTTCACCGCGCGCACCAGGGCGGGCAGCTTGCGCTCGATCTGATCGTGGCCCATGCGGGTGATCAGGGTGAGCCGGCCCGGCTCGTCCGCCGGATTGAGGGCGTCGATCAGCTTCAGGAGATCGGCCGGCTCCATGCCCGGGCCGACCTTGCAGCCGATCGGGTTCCGGATGCCGCGCATGAATTCGACATGGGCGCCGTCCAGGTCCCGCGTGCGCTCGCCGATCCACAGCATATGGGCCGAGGTGTCGTACCAGCCGCCCTGCACCGAATCTTCCCGCGTCATCGCCTGCTCGTAGCCGAGCAGCAGCGCCTCGTGGCTGGTGTAGAAATCGGTCTGGCGCAGGGCCGGCGTGGTCTCGCCGGTGACGCCGCAGGCGCGCATGAAGTTGAGCGATTCCTCGATCCGCTGGGCGATGTCGCGGTAACGCTCCATCGCCGGGCCGGAGACGAAGCCCATGTTCCAGCGGTTCACCTGACCGAGGTCGGCATAGCCACCTTGCGCAAAGGCGCGGATCAGGTTGAGCGTCGCCGCCGACTGGCCGTAAGCCTGGAGCAGGCGGGACGGATCGGGTACGCGCGCTTCGGCGGTGAATTCGGGGCCGTTGATATTGTCGCCCCGGTAGGACGGCAGCTCGACGCCATCGATCGTTTCGGTCGGGGCCGAACGCGGCTTGGCGAACTGGCCCGCGATGCGGCCGACCTTCACCACCGGGCAGGAGGCGGCATAGGTCAGCACCACGGCCATCTGCAGGATGACGCGGAACATGTCGCGGATATTGTTCGGGTGGAATTCCGAGAAGCTCTCGGCACAGTCACCACCCTGGAGCAGGAAAGCCCGCCCCTGCGCAACCTCGCCCAGCGACTTCTTCAGGTTTCGCGCCTCGCCCGCAAAGACCAGCGGCGGATAGGACCGGAGCTTCTCCTCGACCGCGGCGATCGCTGCGGGATCGGGATACTCCGGCACCTGCTTGATCGGCAGGTTGCGCCAGCTGTCGGGGCTCCAAGGCTTGCCCATCGCTCTGTTCCATAACCTAGGGGTTCAGTCGAGGCGTCACATATAGGGACTTTGACCGCCGAACGCCAGTCTTCCGGCCTTGCGGGGCGTCTGACGAAGGTCTGTTCTGCATACATGACGGCTGGACGACAGGGGGGAGCCGCAGGCAAGGTCGCAGACCTTCGTTCCTGTTGCGGTGCATGATGAAGAAAGTCCTGACCGATCCCTTCCTGCTGGCCCTGGTGGGCGTCGTCCTGCTCGCCGTGATCTGGCCGGTGCCGGGGCGGACCGGCGGCTTCCTGCACGCCGAATGGGTTTCGACCTATGGCATCGCCGTGGTCTTCTTCC
>JAYSCC010000214.1:0-5722 GCA_041915065.1 Zavarzinia sp. | reverse complement strand
CTCGTCGCCGCCGCCCGTGCCGCCCGCGCCGCCGCCGCCCGCGCCGCCTGGGCTTCGAGCCGGCCGAGCAGCCGCGCGGCGACGCCGGCGCCGGGACCCGGCCGCTGGGCGACGAGATCGAGCTTCGCCACCATTTCCGCCTTGGCGCGGTCGCACCCGGCCACCAGGCCGACGCCGAGCCTGCCGTCCGCATCGGCGACCGTGCAGCGGCTGACCGTCATCTCGCCGATGTTGAAGCGCTCGCCGGTCCCGCCGGCCCGGCCGCGCACCATCACGAGGCCGCATTCCGGTGCCCGCACCAGCCGAAGGCCGGGCACCGCCCCCGCCTCGTCCAGCGCTTCGGCCAGCTCGGCAGCAGCCGCCTTGCCGAGCAGGCTGAGCCGCCGGCGCCTGGCCTCTTTGTCGCTCTCCTCGATCATGGGCTTGCCGTCATCTCGTCTAGTCATCTATATGTTTCTCAGGGTGGCGCGCAGGGCGCCTCAGGACAAGAGGGATCTATCGTGACATTGGTCGAGCCGGCCCGCGGACGCGGCCTCGCGATCTGGGCGCAGATCGCCCAGACCCTGCAAGACGAGATCGCCCGCGGCATCGTCAAGCCGGGCGAGCAACTGCCGCCCGAGGCGGCCCTGGCCGCGCGTTTCCGCGTCAACCGCCACACGCTCCGCCGTGCCGTCGCCGCCCTCCAGGAGGCGGGCACGGTGCGGGTCGAGCAGGGCCGCGGCACTTTCGTCGCGGAAGACGTGATCGATTACGCCCTCGGCCAGCGCATCCGCCTGACCGAAAACCTGCGCAAGCTCGACCGCACGCCGGGCTCGACCTTCCTGCGCGGACTGGAACTCCCCGCGTCGCCACGCATCGCTAAAGCCTTGCAGGTCCGCGCCGGTCGCCCGGTCATCCTGGTCGAGACCCTGTCTTTCGCCGACGGCCGGCCAATGAGCGTGGGCGCCCATTATTTCCCGAAGGCCCGTTTCGACGGCATCATCGAGGATTACCGTCGCCTCGGCTCGGTCACCAAGGCGCTGGCCGAGCGCGGCATCGACGACTACACGCGGAAAGTCACCCGCATCATGGCCCAGATGCCCGATGCCGCCGACGCCCGCCTGCTGCAACAGCCGCGCAACCAGCCGATCCTGGTGACCGAGGCGATCAATGTCGACGTCGCCGGCACGCCGATCGAATTCGGCTACAGCCGTTTCTCCGGCCCGCGGGTGCAATTCGTCGTCGAGAACTGAGCGGGGCATGGTGGGTCCTGGGGGATATCCTGGCGCCGTCACCCCATGAGGTCTAGACGACTAGAATGATCCTTTCATGACGCCGGGATTACTCTTGCACGGCAGCCGCTAGACCAAACCGCCGATTGATCCATATTCACCCAATAATTACAGGACGTTAGCCTCAAGCCTGGAAATCCGCCGGAATTTCGGCCTTAGGTGACGCCGGGGGTTCGGTCACGCGGGCATTGTCACCACACTGCAACTCAACCGGGCTAGCCTGACGGTCACTTGCGAGAATGGAGCGGACTCGCCGATGCGTGTCGAAATCAGGGGCGGCCGTATTCTTTGGCCCGATGGAACGATCGAGGAAGGATCGCTGGCGATCGAAGGCGGGCGGATCGCCGGGCCGACGCGGGCGACCGGATTCTCGGCCTTCCGCGTGATCGACGCCCGCGGCCTCCTGGTCCTGCCCGGCATCGTCGACCTCCATGGCGACGCTTTCGAGCGCCAGATCATGCCGCGTCCCGGGGTCGAGGTGTCGCTCGGCGTGGCGCTTCAGGAAACCGACCTGCAAATGGTCGGCAACGGCATCACCACCGCCTTCCACGCCATCACCTGGTCGTGGGAGCCGGGGCTGCGCGGGCGCGAGATGGCGCATCGCCTGAAAGAGGCGATCGCCGGCCAGCGCGACCGCCTGCATGCCGACACCCACATCCATCTCCGCCACGAGACCTTCAATATCGAGGCGGTCGACGAGATCCTGGAGTGGATCGAGGAAGGCGCCATCCGCCTGCTCGCCTATAACGACCACACGCCCGAGATCTATCGCCTGATCAACCAGCCGACCAAGCTGCACAAATACGCCGAACGCTCGCGCCTCACGGTCGAGGAATTCGTCGCCCTGTTGCAACGCGTCTGGGCCCGGCGCGACGAAGTGCCGGAGCAGATCCGCCGCCTGGCCCGCGCCGCGGCGGCGGCCCGCGTCGCCTCCGCGAGCCACGACGACGACAGCGCCGAAATGCGCCGCCGCTTCCACGCGCTCGGCTGCACCATCGCCGAATTCCCCAAGACCGAGGAGGCAGCGCGGGCGGCCCAGGCCCTGGGCGATCCGATCGTCTTGGGTGCGCCCAATGTGATGCGGGGCGGCAGCCATACGAACTCGGTGCCCGCGGCGCCGATGATCGCCCAGGGCATGGGCCAGGTGCTCGCCTCGGACTATTACTACCCGTCCCTGCTCCACGCCGCCTTCCGCCTGGCGCGCGACGGCGTGCTGCCCTTCGCCAAGGCCTGGGCCCTGGTCTCGGCCAATCCGGCCAATGCCGCCGGCATGACCGACCGCGGCATGATCCGCCCGGGCGCCCGGGCAGACTTCGTCCTGGTCGACGACGAACACCCGGCCCTGCCCCGCGTCGCCGCCACCATCGTGGCCGGCCGCCCGGTGTTCCAGGCGACACGCCACCTGGTCAGCGGCTTCTGATGCTCCCGTCTACTGAAAGAGCTTGAAGCCCAAGGCCAAGTGCAGGATGACCCGGCGGATCTCCCTCCCCGGCGGCGGCTCGGGCCGGACGGCACAGACGCCGGTCGTGGTGACATGGTCGAGGATCGAATTGCCGCTCGACCGCTCCAACCCGCATTCCGTCACGGTGCCGTCGGCCAGGACCACCATTTTCACGATGGCGACGCCCTGGCCGTGGTCGATCGTGGCTGCGGTCGGATAGACGATGCCGTCGTCGGCGGTATCGCGCAACCGCGCGGCCCATTCCGCCACGGCCGTGCGGGTCGCGTCCGACAGCGGCGGATTGAAATCATATTCGATGGAACCATCGACGTCCCCATCCGGGTCCGGCGACGCTTGCGTGGTCACGTCGTAGCCCTTGTGAACGGCAGGCGCGCGGGCGTCCGTACAGGCCGTCGCCATCAAGCCGAGAGCAACGAAGGCGATGCGCTGGGCAACGGTCATGTTTCCACCACAAAATGATTCACGACAATAATTCAACTTTTAATAGAATTCCGGGCATTTGCAATGGACGTGCGACGCCGGTCACAGCCAGCCTTTCTTTTCCCACTTAATGTCGTGCGTTCAACGGCCCCCCCCCCTGATCAGCCGTCAGCCATGTCGATCGATTACCGCGGCCATTGCGCCCTGCCCCTCGAAGAGGCCCGCGCCCGTATCGCCTTTGCCCGGCAGGCGAAGCCCGAGTGGTTCTGCGATCCGCTCTGGCTCTATGACGCCAAGCCGCTCGGCCTGTTCGATCACGAGATCGCCCTCGGCTTCGGTATCGATGCGCGCTGCACCTTCCTGCTCTCGGTCTTCGACAAGGAGCGCATGGCCTGTCTCGAGGAGGCGATCGACTTTCTCTACGAAGTCTTCGGGACCGAGGGACTGGTCATCACCTGGGGGCTGGACAAGCCGCGGCCGCCCAGGGCTTCCTGTCCACCGATGGCGATCAATACGACGGAGGGGCCAGCCATGGCCGATAGCCCGCCGGCCCGGCGGCGTTCCCCGGGTCTCCGCTTCCTGCTCGGCCTCGCGGCCTTTATCGGGACCGTGGTCGCGGTCTATGTCGCCGTGCTCTTGGGCTATGACGCCTGGGCCGAGGCGACAGGCTTTTTCGACCGCGAAGGGGCGACCGCCATGGGGGTGGCCTTCACCATCGCCCCCATGGTGTCCTTGCTGGCCGGCGGCATTGCCGCCGTCCTGGTCTTCAGGCGGCGCTGATCACTCGGCCGCCTTGGCCGGTGCCGGCGCCTGCCAGCGCAGCACCGGCTTGCGGGCTGCCGCGGTCTCGTCCAGGCGGCGGCGCGGTGCCAGGAAGGGGGCGCCGGCAAAACGCTCCACTGCACCGGCCTTGGCCGATTCCGCCAGGCTCCGCATCACCGCGATGAATTCGTCCAGGCTTTCCTTCGATTCCGACTCGGTCGGCTCGATCAGCATGGCGCCATGCACCACCAGGGGGAAATACATGGTCATCGGGTGATAACCCTCGTCGATCATCGCCTTGGCGAAATCGAGCGTGGTGACACCGGTATCCTTCAGGAAGCGATCGTCGAACAGGGCTTCGTGCATGCAGGGCCCCTCGAAGGGCGCCGTCATCACATCGCCGAGGCGGGCCTGGATATAATTGGCCGCCAGCACGGCATCGCCCGAGGCCTGGGCCAAGCCGTCGGCGCCATGGCTCATCATATAGGCCAGCGCCCGCACGAACATGCCCATCTGGCCGTGGAAGGCGGTCATGCGGCCGAAGCTCTGGCCCGCCTGATCCTCGACCAGTTCGAAGCGGCCGTCCTTCTCGACCACCCAGGGCAGCGGCGCGAAGGGCGCCAGCGCCGCCGACAGCACCACCGGACCGGAGCCCGGACCGCCGCCGCCGTGGGGCGTCGAGAAGGTCTTGTGCAGGTTGATATGCATGGCGTCGACGCCGAGATCGCCCGGCCGGACGCGCCCGACGATGGCGTTGAAATTGGCGCCGTCACAATAGAAAAAGCCGCCAACCCCATGAATAGCTTCGGCAATCTCCTTGATTTCGCGCTCGAAGAGGCCGCAGGTGTTGGGATTGGTCAGCATGATCGCGGCGACATCGGGGCCGAGCTTGGCCTTCAACGCCGCGAGATCGACCCGGCCATCCTCGGTCGCCGGCACCGGATCGACCGCGAAGCCGCAATAGGCCGCCGTCGCCGGATTGGTGCCATGGGCGGATTCGGGTACCAGGATGCGGGTCCGCGTCTCGCCCTCGCCGCGGGCGACCAGGGCGGCCCGGATCGACATGATGCCGCATAGTTCGCCATGCGCGCCCGCCTTGGGGCTGAGCGCCACCGCCGGCATCGCCGTCAGCGTCTTCAGCCAATGGGCGAGCAGGCCCATCAGCTCGACCGCGCCCTCGGTGGTCGAGACCGGGGCGAGCGGGTGCAGATCGGCGAAGCCCGGCAGCCGGGCCAGCTTCTCGTTGAGCCGCGGATTATGCTTCATCGTGCAGGAGCCGAGCGGGTAGAGCCCCATGTCGATGGCATAGTTCCGCCGCGACAGGCGCACGTAGTGGCGCACCACCTGCGGTTCCGAGAGGCCGGGCAGGCCCACCGGCGCCTTGCGGGCGAGGCCGCCCAGCCGGCTCGCCACCACCGGCACGTCCGGCAGATCGACACCGCTGCGGCCGTCCTGGCCCTGTTCGAAGATCAGCGCTTCCTCATGGTCGAGGCCGCGGTGGCCCAGCACCGTCTCGACCACGCCGGGGGTTTCCGTGCCGGGCGCGGAGGGCCGGCCTTGACGGTTCATCATGCCAGCACCTCGGCAAGGGCGGCGGCGAAGGCATCGCACTCCGCCGGCGAATTGGTTTCGGTGGCCGCGACCACCAGGACATCGGCCAGATCTGCCCGGCCCGGCCACTGGCGGGCGCCCGGCACGCCGGCCAGGATGCCGCGCGCCACCAGGGCCTCGACCACCGCCTCGGCCGGCTTCGACAGCTTCAGGGCGAATTCGTTGAAGAAGGCGCCGGTCAGCAGGGCGACGCCCG
>JAYSCC010000213.1:0-5722 GCA_041915065.1 Zavarzinia sp. | reverse complement strand
GCAGGCAGATCAGGCCCTTCAGCTTGGGATCCAGCAGTTGCTCGACCTCGGTGAACTCGATGGGCATCACATCCTTGCGATAGCCCCAGTACATGGCGCCCACGCTGATCGGCACGGCATAGGGGCGGCCGTCGGGATAGGTGAAGCGCTTCAGCGCGGCCGGCACATTGGCGAGATTCGGGATGTCGGCCTCGGTGAAGCCTTCCAGCCAGCCTTCGTTGAAGATCTGGACATAGTCCGCGTCCCAGTTCTCCGACAGGTCATAGGGGGCATTGGGCCAGGCCGCCTTGGTCTTGGCCAGGATCTCGCCCGAATTGCTCTGGTAGAGCGACCAGGCGACCGGATTGGCGGTGTATCCCTTGGTGATCGCTTCCAGCGCCTCGGCATAGCCGCCGCCCCAGGTGACCGCCTTGATCGGGTCAGCCGCCAGGGCGCGGCCGATCAGGCCCGGCGAAAACTGCGCCATCAGGGCGCCGAGGGATGCCAGCTTCAGGGCATCACGGCGGGTGAAGCGGTCATTCATGAGGGCCTCCTGCAAGCGATCAATTTGCTTGATGCGTTGCGGCAATGCTCAAGTGTTCAGAACACCGTGTCAACAGAGAAATCGCCAGGGACGGCGATATTGTTCAGAACACCATATGTCCTGTTCTTCGGTCAACACATTGACAGGACGGCGGCCACGCGCTATCGCATGGATGGATAGCAAGGACGGGATTCGCATGGCCTGGGCAAAGCCGGTTACGCAAACGCTTGGCGATCAGGTGACGGACGCGATTCTGCAACGGATCGCCCAGGGTGACTTCAAGCCGGGCATGGCCCTGCCGCCGCAGCGCGAACTGGCAAGCGAGATGGGCGTCGGCCTTGCCGTGATCCGCGAGGCGATCCAGCGCCTGCAGGGCCTGCGCGTGGTGCGCACGCGCCACGGCAGCGGCATGACGGTCGAGCCCATCCACTGGCAGCAGCTGGTGTTCCAGCCGGCGCTGCGCGTCCTTGCCTTCGAGCCCAAGATGCGCCGCCAGATCTGGGAGGCGCGCCACGCGATCGAGCGGGAGATCGCCCGCCTGGCCGCCCTGCGCGGTTCCGATGCCGACATTGCCGCGATCGCCGACATCGTCGATTTCGCCCGGCAGTCGCCGCCCACCTTCGAGGAGAACCTGAAGCTCAACGCCGATTTCCACCTGGCGGTGGCGCAGGCCTCGGGCAACGAGATCCTGCTCGACCTGCTGCGCCCCCTGCTGGAGATCGGCTTCACCACCCCGGACGAGGATTTCGACCAGTCGGTCATCGACGTGATCTGGTCCAGCCATGTCGAGATCCTGACCGCGCTGCAGGCGCATGATCCGGCCAAGGCGGTGCTGGCCGTCGACCGTCACAGCATGACCGGCAATGTCGAGAACAAGAAGCTGCTGGACCAGTCGACGGCCAAGTAATTTACCCGATCACCCGTTGGGAGGCGTCGAGATGGCCGAAGTCGAATGGTCGCGGATGAAAGCCTATGAGGTGAAGGCCCGCCAGGCCGAGGATGCGATCGTCATCGTGCCGGTCGGCTCGTTCGAGCAGCACGGCCCCCACCTGCCAGTCCAGGTCGACGCCCTGCTGGTGGGCGAGGTGGCGCGCCGCGCGGGCGTGAAGATCGCGGAAACCCAGCCCGTGATCGTGACCCCCACCGTCTGGTGCGGGCTCGCCGAACATCACATGTCCTTCGGCGGCACCATCACGCTCGATTTCGATACCTTCCAGGCGCTGCTGCGCTGCATCTGCAAATCGCTGATCCGCCAGGGCTTCCGTCGCATCCTGCTGCTGAACGGCCACGGCGGCAACATCTCGGCCCTTTCGGTGATCTCCGACACCCTGAGCCGGGAGTTCGAGCTGCCGATCGCCACCGCGACCTATTGGGTGCCGGCGCGCGAGGCGATGGCGGAAGTGCTGGAACACCAGGCATCCATCGGCCATGCCTGCGAGGCGGAAACCTCGATGCTGCTCGCGCTCTGCCCCGATCTCGTCGATGTCGAGGCGATGAACACGGTGAAGGCGCCCCTGGGCGGCCTGTTCGACCAGGGCGGCGTGCACATCTGGCGTTCAACCGCCTACTGGTCCGAGACCGGGGTGATCGGCGTCCCTTCTGCCGCCAGCGCCGAAAAGGGCCGAGCCCTGCTCGACGCCGCCGCCACCGCCTTGGCCGGGCGCCTCAACGCGGGCGGCATCTGGGGGTAGCGACCAACAGGCTAAGGTCGCTCGTCTTCCGGCAAACGATCGGGCTGCCCTCTTTGGCGAGACCGGCACCGGCCGAGGGGGGGCCAACACGATCATCGAAAAAGACTTCTGGGTCTGCCGGACCTTGAAGCGGCTTTTTCGCCTTCAGGAGAGGACACCGCCCCCCTCGTCTTCAAGGGAGGCGCGTCACTCTCCAAGGCTTTCGACACGACCAGATCGAGGCCGCGCCCGACGGCATCCCTCCACCGCGATCTCGTCGCCACGGATGGCTTCCGGCGCACTAGATCGGCGGCAACGCGGCGACCGCCGCGTATTCGGCAAAGCGGCGGGCGACCGCCGACTCCGGCAGGTCCGGTGCAATGCCCGCATAGAGATTCTTGAAGACATCGGCCTCCTCGACACCGAGCGCAACGAGGTCGCCGCGCTCGACGTCGCGCCGCACGGTATAGGCCAGCACGATCGAAATCCCGAGGCCGGCCTTCACCGCTTCCTTGACCGCGGCGGTGCTGCCCAATTCGCGCGTGATGGCGAGCCGGTGAAGCTCCGCGCCGAACAGATTGCGCAGGATCCGGCCCGTGCCCGTGCCGGGTTCGCCGCCGATCATCGGATAGTCGAACAGGCGTGTCTTGGCGACATGGGAGCGCCCGGCCAGCGGATGGCCCGGCGGCACGATGACGACGAGGCGCTCCCGCCGCCAGCACGACCAGTCGACCTGAACCGTGTCGTCGGCCCATTCGGTCAGGGCGACATCCGCCTCTGCGGCCAGCAGGCTGTCGATCGCCTCCCGGTTGGTGCCGAGGCGCAGATCGACCCTGGCCGCCATCTCGTCCCGGCCCTCGAAACCCGCGACCAGCCAGGGTGCGAGATAGACGCCGATATTGCCGCTGGCGGCGACCACCAGGCGGCGCTGGCTGAACTGCCGGCCGATGTTCTCCGCCGCGGCGATCAGGGCCCGGGCCTTGGGCAGGAACAGGGCGCCGTCCGCCGTCGGCACCGGCCGGCCGCGAGTCCGCACCACGAGCTGCACGCCAAGAGCTTCTTCGAGCTTCCGCAACTGCTGGGACACGGCCGGCTGGGAACAGGCAAGGCGTTCCGCCGCCTGCAGGAAGCCGCCCTCGTCGATGATGGCGATGAAGGCCTGGACATGGGACAGGTTGAGCATCGTGATCAGGCTTCTTCCGGCTGATTGATGGCGCCGCGCGGAGGCTTGCCGTCCGCCCAGTCCATGATGTTGAGGGCCGCTTCCAGTTCGATTCGCTGCCGGACCGCGGCGACGGCCGAGCCGATATGCGGCGTGAACAGCGTGCAGTCGTCAAGGGCGAGCAATTCCGCGCCGATGCCGGCCGGGCGCCCGGCCTGGGCCCAGTCCTCGAACTCGAAGACATCGGCCGCGTAGCCGCCGAGGCGGCCGGAGCGCAGGGCCGCCGCCACCGCCGCCTCGCAGACCAGGGACCCCCGCGCGATATTGACGACATGGGCACCCGGGCGCATGCGGGCGATACGATCGGCATCGATCATATGGCGCGTTTCGGGCGAGAGCGGCGCCGCCAGTACGATGACGTCGCAGGTGGCGAGCAGCGTCTCGAAATCCAGCCGGCGGCAGTTCAGCGCCCCCTCCCCGGCCGCGGGCAGGGGTTCGCGGTCGGCATAGAACAGGATCGCATCGAAGCCCGAGAGTTTTCGGGCGATCGCGCGGCCGACCGCGCCCATGCCGACGATCCCGACCCGCGCCCCCTGAAGGCTGCCGCCGTAGAACAGGGGCCGCCAGCCCCGGAACGACCCGCTGCGCACATGGCGTTCCCCCGGGGCCAGCTTGCGGAGCAGCCCGATCATCAGGCCGACCGCCAGTTCGGCCGTCGGTTCGGTCAGGAGATCGGGCACCGCCGTGAACCAGATGCCGCGCCTCGTGCAGGCGCCGACGTCGAAATTGTCCCACCCCTTCAGGGCCCCGGCGATGATCCGCAGGCGGGGACAGGCGGCCAGAAAGTCATCGTCCACACTGTCGGTCATGAAGGCGATGATACCCGCGGCGTCCGCGGCGCGGCTCAGCAAATCCGCGCGCGGCCAGGGCTCGACCCCATCGTTCGCCGTCAGGGCGAAACGGGTCCGCAGCCGGTCGGCCACGACGGGGTGAAGACGGTTGGTCGACAGGATCATGGGCGGGGGTGAAAGGACAGGCATACATCCGCTTTCGTTATTCATATAACGGATCCTATCGCAGCATATATCCTATTATCAAATTTACATTTTATGACGAAGAACGGGGCAGGCACGCTCCAAACCGCCGAATTTTCCCCAGATCCGCCCGATTCCGTCGGCTCGGCACCGGAGCGCCAGGGCAATATTACAATTATGTAATATAATTGTATCTCAATTATAATTTGAAAATATAATCTTCGGCACACAGCATGGCCCGCGTCGGCTGGCCGGGTGGCCGGCCCTCGAGCGACAACCCCGTGAGGACACCATGCTGACCCGTCGCCAATTCGGCGCGCTCGCCGCCTCGGCCGCCGCCCTGTCCCTTCCCCTCGCCGCCGGCCGCGCCTTCGGGCAGGAGCGCCGGAACGGCAAGCTGCACCTGCGTTGCGCGATCGCCCCCCTGCGGCCGACCCCGGCGATCACGGTCAAGGAATTCGAGCCGGTGTTCGCCCATCTCGCGGGGGAACTCGACGCGACCTATGAATTGACTTCGCCCGAAAGCTGGGCGGCGATCTCGGTCGCCATGACCAACGGCCATCTCGACCTCGGCTGGCTGGGCCCCTGGGGTTACGTGCTCGCCCATCACAATGCCGGGACGGAAGTCGTCGCCACGGCCAAGTATCGCGGCACGCCGACCTATCATGCGATCATCGAGGGCCGCCCCGGCCTGCCGATCAAGAATTTCCCCGCCGATGCCCAGGGCATGAAGCTGTCGCTGTCCGACCAGGGCAATACCTCGGGCTGGCTGATCCCCTATGCTTTCCTGCTGAAGAGCGGGATCGACCCGAAGACCTTCTTCCAACTGCGCGAAGGCGCCACCTTCGGCAACAACGTCATGATGATCCAGCAGGGGCTGATCGACCTCGGCTCGAACATGGACCGCAGCCGCAACGGCATGATCGAAGCGGGCGAGATGGACCCCGCCAAGGTCCAGGTCTACTGGACCTCGGAGGTCCTGCCGAACGACGCGATCTGCGTGCCCGAGGGCTTCGATCCCGAACTGAAGCAGCGCATCCGCGACATCCTGATCGGCCTCTCGGAAGAGAAGGCGCAGTCCCTGATGGGCAGCGGCTACAACGGCTTCACCCCCGCCGTCCACAGTGACTACGCGGTGATCGAGGAGGCGGGCCGGATCACCGGCAAGCTCAAGGCCTGATCACGCGAACCGGGGGGCACCGCATGCCGGCGCCCCTTCCCCCGTTTTTCATGGGAGGTGTTGATGGCGATCGACCTCGAGACCCGCCGGCATTACCTGGAGCCGACAAAACCCCTGCTGGACTGGCGGCGGATCGCCGGCCTCGCCGGCTTC
>JAYSCC010000212.1:0-5728 GCA_041915065.1 Zavarzinia sp. | reverse complement strand
AGAGAGATGCTCGGATTGATGCAGGATCGGCAGCTGCTGATCTCGTCGTTCATCAAGTTCGCCGCGCTGTACCACAAGGACCGCGAGATCGTGACGCGGACGGTCGAAGGGCCGATCCACCGTTACACCTACGTCGATTGCGAGCGCCGTTCGCGCCAGCTCGCCAATGTCCTGAAGAGCTTCGGCCTCGGCTTCGGCGACACCGTGGGTACGCTCGCCTGGAACACCTACCGGCACCTGGAACTCTGGTACGGCGTCTCCGGCTCGGGCATGGTCTGCCACACGATCAACCCGCGCCTGTTCCCCGAGCAGATCGCCTATATCGTCAACCACGCCGACGACAAGGCCCTGTTCCTCGACCTCACCTTCGTGCCGCTGATCGAGAAGCTGGCCGACAAGCTGCCCTCGATCCGCCATTTCGTGATCATGACCGACCGGGCACATATGCCCACGACCACGATCCCCAACGCGCTCTGCTACGAAGACCTGGTCGAGGCCGCCTCGGCCGATTTCGAATGGCCCGAGTTCGACGAGAACACCGCGTCCTCGCTCTGCTACACCTCGGGGACCACGGGCAATCCGAAGGGCGTGCTCTATTCGCATCGCTCGACCGCCCTGCATTCGATGGTCGCCAACAATGCCGATGCGCTCGGCATGCGTTCGGCCGACGCCGTGTTGCCGGTCGTGCCCATGTTCCATGCCAACGCCTGGTCGATCCCCTATGGCGCGCCCATGGCCGGCGCCAAGATCGTCATGCCCGGCGCGGCGCTCGACGGCGCCAGCGTCTATGAGCTGCTGGAGACCGAAGGCGTTACCATGACCGCGGCGGTGCCGACCGTCTGGCTCATGCTGCTCCAATATCTGGAGCGCGAGGGCAAGACGCTGTCGACCCTGAAGCGGGTGGTGATCGGCGGCTCGGCCGCGCCGCGCAGCATGATCGAGACCTTCGAGACCAAATACGGCGTCTCCGTCTGCCACGCCTGGGGCATGACCGAAATGAGCCCGCTCGGCACCCTCGGCACGCTGAAGGCCGGCATGGACCAGTGGCCCCTCGAAAAGCGCATGGACCTCCAGTGCAAGCAGGGCCGTGCCGTCTTCTGCGTCGAGATGAAGATCACCGACGACGACGGCAAGGAACTGCCGCGCGACGGTAAGGCCTTCGGCCACCTGAAGGTGCGCGGTCCCTGGATCGCCGGCGCCTATCTGAAGGGCGAAGGCGGCGTGATCCTGGACGGCGACGGCTATTTCGACACCGGCGACGTCGCGACGCTGGACGAAGAAGGCTATATGCAGATCACGGACCGGGCGAAGGACGTGATCAAGTCGGGCGGCGAATGGATCTCGTCGATCGACCTCGAAAACGCCGCGGTCGGCCACCCGGCCGTGGCCGAGGCGGCGGTCATCGGCGTCTTCCATCCCAAGTGGGACGAGCGCCCGCTGCTGATCGTCGTGCGCAAGCCCGGCAAGGAAATCGGCCGCGACGAGATGATGGCGTTCTTGCAAGGCAAGATCGCCAAGTGGTGGATGCCGGATGACATCGTCTTCGTCGACGACCTGCCCCATACCGCGACTGGCAAACTCCTGAAGACCAAGCTCCGCGAGGACTTCAAGGATTACAAACTGCCGGGTACATCGACCGCGGCCTGATCAGGCCGCGCGGCCGAGCAGGGAAGACAAGGCCGCCGTCAGCCGGCGGCCCCCCGCCGCCATCGAATAGGTCTCGACCGCCGCGCGCCGCCCGGCGGCCGCGATCTTCGCCCGCCGGCCGTCGTCGGCCAGCAGGGCGGCCAGCGCCTCGGCCAGGGCCGGGGTATCGTCCAACGGCACCAGGAGGCCATTCTCGCCATCGATGATCTCGCGCGGGCCTTCGGAGGCGGTCGAGACCAGGGCGACACCATGGGCGAAGGCTTCGATCGCGACGATGCCGAAGGGCTCGTGGTGCGAGGGCAGGCAGAACAGGTCGATGCCGGCGAAGAAACCGTCGCGGTCGTCGATCCAGCCGGCGAAGCTCAGGATGCCGTCGAGGCCGGCCGTTGTGGCCCGGGCGCGCAGGTCGGCCTCCATCTCGCCGCTGCCGCCCAACACGGCCCGGAAGGCGACGCCACGCTGATGCAAGCGGGCGAGGGCGTCGATCATGACGTCGAAGCCCTTCTTGGCGACGAAACGGCCCATGCTGCCGATCACCGGCGGCTGGTGGGCTTCGGCGCCGTTCACCGGCACGTCGACCTCGACCATGTTCGGAATATGGAAGACGCGGGCTTCCGGCAGGCCGAGGGCGATCACCCGGGCGCAGAGGTCGCGCGTGATGCACATCGCCGCATCGGCCCGCACGACCCGCCGGATGCTGTAGTTGTGGGTGACCGCCACCACCGGCCAGCGCCGCCGCGAAGCCAGGGTGGCCAGGCCGAGGGCGCGGTTGGAATGGGCGATCACCACATCGGGCGCCAGCGCCCGCATGATCCGGCGCAGGCGGTAGCGGGCGAGGGGGTCCCATTCGCTGAAATGGGGCAGGGACAGGCGTTCTGCGCCCAGGGCGTCCAGCCGGGCGTCGACCCAGGCGCCCGGCCGGGTGACATTGGTGACCCGATGGCCTTGCCCGGTCAGCGCGCGGTGATAGTCTATCGCCGCCTGTTCGACACCGCCCGCACCCTTGCCCAGCATGACGTTCAGGATATGCATATCGGTGCCGCGGCTTCCTCGAATCTGGTACCAGAGATGGCACGGCCGTCCCGGGCCGGTCAACGGATCCGCCGCCCTCAGGAATTCATCACATGGCTCAGACCTTCGATCTGCTCGTTGCGGGCGGCACTGTCGTCAACCAGAATGGCCGCGCGGCCGCCGATGTCGGCATCAGCGGCGGGCGGATCGCGGCGATCGGTGATCTCTCCCGGGCCGATGCCGGGGCCCGCATCGACGCCCGGGGCCTCCACGTCCTGCCCGGCGTGATCGACAGCCAGGTGCATTTCCGCGAGCCCGGCCTCGAACACAAGGAAGACCTCGCTTCCGGCAGCCTGGCGGCGGTGAAGGGCGGCGTCACCGCGGTCTTCGAGATGCCCAATACCAAGCCCTCGACCACGACGCCGGACGAGCTGGACGACAAGCTCCGCCGCGCGGCGGGGCGCATGTGGTGCGACCACGCCTTCTATGCCGGCGCCACCGAGGACAACATGGGCGCACTCGCCGCCATGGAATCGATGCCGGGCTGTGCCGGCATCAAGGTCTTCATGGGCGCGTCGACCGGCTCCCTCCTGGTCGCGGAGGACGAGGGCCTCGAGAAGGTGCTGTCGACTGGGCGGCGGCGCATCGCCATCCATGCCGAGGACGAGGCCCGCCTGAAGGAACGCCGCGCCATCGCCGACTCGGGCGATCCGGCCGATCACTGCCATTGGCGCGATGCCGAATCCGCCCTGCTGGCGACGAAACGCGCGGTCGCCATCGCCCGGCGCCTCGGCCGGCGCATCCACATCCTCCACGTCACCACGGCGGAAGAGATGGATTTCCTGGCCGGTCACAAGGACCTGGTCACGGTCGAGACGACGCCCCAGCACCTGACCCTGGCCGCCCCGGAAGCCTATCGCCGCCTCGGCAGTTTCGCTCAGATGAACCCGCCGATCCGCGAGGAACATCACCGCGCCGGCCTGTGGGAGGCGGTGCGGGCCGGCATCGTCGACGTGATCGGCTCCGATCACGCGCCCCATACGCGGGAAGAAAAGGCCAAGCCCTATCCGGCCAGCCCCTCGGGCATGCCGGGGGTGCAGACCCTGCTGCCCCTGCTGCTCGACCATGCGGCCAAGGGCCGCCTCAGCCTGGAGCGGGTGGTCGATCTCACCAGCGCCGGCGCCCAGCGTATCTTCGGCCTGGCTGCGAAGGGGCGGATCGCGGTCGGTTACGACGCCGACCTGACCCTGGTCGACCTCGCCGCGACGCGCGAGATCACGGCCGACTGGCTCGCCAGCCGCTGCGGCTGGAGCCCCTTCGAGGGTGACGTGGTGACCGGCTGGCCGATGGCCACGGTGATCCGCGGCCATCTGGTGATGCAGGACGGCGACGTGCTGGGCACGCCGATCGGCGCGCCGCTGCGCTTCTCGGAAGTGCCGGCCGCCTTCGCCTGAGCGGCGGCGCCCGGTCCAGACCGCTTCAGTGCAGGGTCAGGTAATCCTGCACGTTGCGGAATTCCGCCGGCTTGATGATGCGGCTGCTCATCACCTTCACGGAATGGAGCTTGCCGTCCAGATTGGCTTCCCAGAAGTCGAGGAACTTCTTCAGTTCGGGAAAACGGGGCGCCAGATCGAGTTTCTGCCAAGTATAACTTTGCAGCAGGCTCGGGTGATCGGGCAGGTGGTAGAGTATTTCCGCCGTCGTCAGGCGAAAGTCGGACAGCATACGCGCGAGATCGCTCATGCAGAACTCCCCGTTTATCGAACCATCAGTTCATCGACAAGACCTCTGGGTGACTGAGACGCTGGGGACGCCGTGAATTCGCGGCGTCCTGATCATGAAACGGCACAATTGCAAAGGAATGGTAACACGTCCGCGCCGGCCGTAAATACCGCAGTGCAATATCAGGGCGCGAGCAGGGTGTCGAGATCGCGGCGGACGAGGCGCTCGAACAGGGCGGGCTCGCCGGTCGCGCGGGCCAGCACCAGGGCACCCTGGAGCGAGGCGACAGCGCCTTCCGCCGCTTCCCGGGCCGCGGCCGGAGCGCGGCCGAGGCGGGTCAGGGCTTCGGCCAGGGCTTCGACCCAGCGGGCGAAATAGCTTCGGATCGCGGCGGCGAAACGGTCGCGCGTCTGGTCCAGCGCGAAGGCGCCGACCAGGCAGACACGCCGGCCGCTGCGGAAATAGGCGATCACCGCTGCCGTCGTGCGGGTGAGGGCCGCCGCGGCATCCGCCTCCTCGCGGAGCGGGGCGTAGATATGGGCTTCGAACCAGGCGTCGACCTCGGCCAGCACGGCGGCCGCCATCTCTTCCTTCCCGCCCGGGAAGAAGTGATAGAGGCTGCCCTTGCCGAGGCCGGTGGCCTTGCCGATCACGGCGAGGCTGGCGCCCTCGTAGCCGTGTTCGCGGAAGACTTCGCCGAGCAGGGGCACGATCTCCGCCCGCTCGGCGATCTGGCGCGCCATCTCAGAGGCCGAGGTCGGAAAGACCCGGATGGTCGTCCGGCCGGCGCCCCAGGGGCCAGCGGAATTTCCGCTCCGCCTCGGCGATCGGGCGCTCGTTGATGCTGGCTTCGCGGCGGCGCATCAGGCCGGCCTCGTCGAATTCCCACTGCTCGTTGCCGTAGGCGCGGAACCAGGTGCCCGAATCGTCGTGGAATTCATAGACGAAGCGGACCGAGATGCGGTTGCCGTCGAACGCCCAGAGTTCCTTGATCAGGCGATAGTCCAGCTCGCGCGTCCATTTCCGCGTCAGCAGGGCGGTGATCTCGTCCCGCCCGGTGGCGAATTCGGCCCGGTTGCGCCAGCGGCTGTCCGGCGTATAGGCGAGGGAGACGCGGGCCGGCTCGCGCCCGTTCCAGGCATCCTCGGCCAGGCGGACCTTGGTGGTCGCCGTCTCGCGGGTGAAGGGGGGCAGGGGCGGGCGGCTCTCGCTCATCGGCGGCATCCTGTACCAATCAGTCCAATATGTACTGATTGGTACAATATGGGCCAACTTTCGTCAATGGTTCGGAATTTTCTATGCGGCGCCGCCACCGGCAGCCCCTAGGCTCGGGCCGAGCCACGAGGGG
>JAYSCC010000211.1:0-5749 GCA_041915065.1 Zavarzinia sp. | reverse complement strand
GTCAGGCGCCGGGTCAGGTCCGCCATGCCGGCGCAGCCGAGCACGATGGCGCCCGAATCGTCCTCCGCCAGGGCCCGGCGGCATTCCTCGCGGATCCTGGCATAGGCGTCCGAGGCCGGGTCTTCCAACTCGAGCACGGCGATTTCGGCGGCGCGGATCTTGCGGCAGAAGCGGGCCATGCCGTAACGCTCGGCCAGATGGGCGGCGATGCCCGCGGTCCGGCCGAGGGTGGTGACGACGGAAAAGCCCGGGGCGACCAGGCTGGCGTAATGCATGGCCGCTTCGGCGATGCCGATCACCGGGCCGCGCGCCGCTTCTCGCGCCGCCATCAGGCCGGGGTCGCCGAAACAGGCGATGATATAGGCATCGAAACCTTCCGCCTCGCCCGTCTGGATTTCCTCGAGCAGGCCGATGGTGGCGACGGCGTCGTCATAGTGCCCTTCGATCGAGGCGGGGCCACCCGCGGGCGAGACCGCGGTGATCTCGGTCCCTGGTGCTGCGACGGCGCGCGCGGCGGCCGCCATCTTCTCGGTCATCGACCAGGTGGTGTTCGGGTTGATCAGCTTGAGGCGCATGTCAGGCGGCTTTGCCGGCGTCTGAACCCCGCCCGGCGCGGCGGCGCTGGACGTAGACGACACCGCCCAGCGCCGCCGTGATCACGATGATCGACAGGATCGTGGTCATGGTGCCCAGGGCATAGAGCACCGGCGTGGTGACTGACGTGGTCATGCCGTAGATTTCGAGCGGCAGGGTGTTGTAACTCCCCGTGGTCATCAGGCTCCGCGCGAATTCGTCGTAGGAGAGGGTGAAGCCGAACAGGCCGACGCCGATCAAGGACGGCAGCAGGATCGGCACCACGACGTGGCGCAGCGTCTGCCACGGTGTCGCCCCCTGGTCCCGCGCCGCTTCCTCGTAAGCCTTGTTGAAGCGGTTGAAGACCGCGAACATGATCAGGAGGCCGAAGGGCAGGGTCCAGGTCAGATGGGCGCCGAGCGCCGAGGTGATCCAGCTCGGCTCAATGCCAACCACGTTGAACATCAGGCCGATGCCGAGGCTGACCAGGATCGACGGCACGATCAGGCTGGCGATGGCCAGATAGAACAGCGGCGTCGCGCCAAAGAAGCGGCGCCGGAAGGCGAGGCCGGCGGCGAGCGAGACGGTCACGGTCAGCACCATGACGATCAGCCCGAGTAGCAGCGAGCGCGACAGCGAGCCGCCGAAATCGCCCACTGCCTGCTGCTCGAACAGGCGCTTGAACCAATGCAGCGAGAAGCCGTTCATCGGGAAGGTCAGGCCGCCGTTCTCGCCCTGGAACGACAGGATCATGATGGTGATCGTCGGCCCGTAGAGGAACAGGACGAAGAGGCCGAAGAAGCCGGCCAGCAGCCAGAAGGCCAGGCCCCGCTTGCCCTCGCGCATGTCAGAGTTCCTTCCGGATGTCGACGACCTTCAGCATGGCCGCGACCATCAAGAGCACGATCACCAGCAGGACCACGGCATTGGCCGCCGCCGCCGGATATTGCAGGAGCGAAATCTCGTTGGCGATCATCAGACCGACCGAAGCGCTCTGCCCGCCGGACATCAGGCGGACGGTGATGAAATCGCCCATCACCAGGGTGACGACGAAGATCGTGCCGATCAGGATGCCCGATTTGCTGAGCGGAATGATCACATTGACCAGGATCTGGAAGCCGTTGGCGCCGGCATCGCGCGCCGCCTCGATCAGGTTGCGGTCGATCCGCATCATCGAGTTGAAGATCGGCACCACCATGAATTGGGCGTAGAGATAGACGAAGGTCAGCACCACCGAGAAATCCGAGAACAGCAGGAATTCGAGCGGATGGTCGGTCAGGCCGGCATTCTGGAGCGCCTGGTTCAGGATGCCGTTCCGGCCGAGGAAGGGGATCCAGGAAATCATGCGGATGATGTTCGAGGTGAGAAAGGGAATGGTGCAGACCAGGAAGAGGGCCGACTGCGCCACCGCTGAACGCACGTAGAAGGCGACGAAATAAGCGACCGTGAAACCGATCCCGAGGGTGAAGATCCAGACCAGGGCGGCATATTTCAGCGTGTTCAGATAGGTCACCCAGGTGACGTTCGACGTCACCAGGTCGACATAGTTGGTGAGCAGGAAATCGGGATAGACTTGGACACTGTCGTAGTCCCAGAAGCTGACCACCAGAATGGTCAGGATCGGCACGACCAGGAAGACGGTCAGCACCAAGCCGAGCGGCAGCGCCTGGAGATAGGCGGCGAAGTCGGCCAGGCGGAAGCGGGGTTTTACGACGGCGTCCATGGTTCTTCCTTCGGTGGCCGCCGCGGCCGGGCAAGCCGCGGCGGGTCGCAACTCAGGCGGCGATGAACTCGTTCCACTTCTTGATCATGTAACGATCCTCGTCCATGACCGAGTTCCAGCAGGCGACATGGCCCATGCGCTCGGTGAAGGCGCCGCCGTCGCGCACGGCACCGGCCTTTTCCATCACCTTGCCCTCGGGGCTGAGGATGTCGCCGGCCGCCGGCTTGCCTTCCATCCAATAGCCCCATTCGTCTTCCGACATGAACTTCTTCGCCGTGTCGAGCACAGCCGAATAGTAACCCTGGCGGTTCAGATAGGCGCCGCACCAGCCGGACAGATACCAGTTGATATATTCATAGGCGCAGTCGAGCTCGAGGCCCGAGAGATGCTTGGCGAGGCCGAGACCGCCACCCCAGGCGCGGTAGCCTTCGGCCAGCGGCTGGTAGACGCAGGGAATGCCCTTGGCGCGCACGGCAGCGACGGCCGGCGACCACATCGACTGAATGATCACTTCGCCCGAGGCCATCAGGTTCACGCTCTCGTCGAAGCTTTTCCAGAAGGCGCGGAACTGGCCGGCCTTCTTGGCGTCGGTCATGACGCCGATGGTCTTGTCGATCTCCTCCTTGGTCATGTTGCCCTTGTCGGCGTATTTCCAGAGGCCCATGGACTCGCAGACCATGGCGGCATCCATGATGCCGATCGAGGGGATGTTCAGGATCGAGGCCTTGCCCTTGAAGGCGGGGTCGAGCAGGTCCTTCCAGTTGGTGATCGGCCGGCCCACGAGGTCGGGGCGGATGCCCAGGGTGTCGGCGTTGTAGATCGTCGGGATCAGGGTCATCCACTGGGTCGGCGCCTTGGCGAAGGCCTTCGATTCAGCACCTTCGACGAAGCTCACGGTGTGGGGCGCGGTGCCCTGGGCGATGACCGATTCAGGCGTCAGCTTGCCGGTCACGAAGATCGGCACGATCTGGCTGAAATATTTGATCTTGTTGGTGTCCATCGGCTGCAGGTTGCCGGTCGGGAAGACCTTCTTGCAGATCCAATATTCGATGTCGGCGATGTCGAAGGATTTCGGCTGGGTCACCGCGCGCTGGGTGATGGCGTCGGAATCGAGCGCCGTCATGGTCAGGGTGAAACCGAGGTCTTCCTTCACCTTGTCGGCGATGGCGTTCAGGTTGGAGACGCCGGTGCCGAACTGGCGCAGCGTCACGTCCTTGATGTTCTGCGCCCAGATCGTGGGAAAGCCGGTGAGCGCGCCTGAGCCGGCGGCGAAACCGACGGCGGCGGCCCCGCCCTTCAGCAGCGACCGGCGCGAGACGCCCGGCTTCTTCATGCTCTTGGTCATTCTCAGTCCCCTTGTTGTCAGGCTTCCAGCGGATGGGCGGCGGCGGCGTTCCAGCTCGCGAGCACGCGCTCGCCGATCTCGAAGGGCCGGGCGAAATAGCGGCCTTCGTCGAGCACCACGGCGAATTCGTCGGCCACGGCGGTGTCGAGCCGGAGATGCACGGTGGTGCCGTGATATTCGAGCGAGCGGACGACGGCGCTGATCGAGCCGCCATCGGTGCGGAGCGCCTCGTCCTCGGCTGGGGCCAGGGCGATGCGGTCGGTGCGCACGGCGACTTCCGAGCCATCCTCGGTGCGGACCACGTTGTGGCCGCCGATGAAGCGGGCGACGAAGGCGGTGCGCGGCGCGTTGAAGACTTGGCGGGGCGAGGCCGCCTGTTCGATCCGCCCGTCGCTCATGATCACGGCGAGGTCGGCCAGCGCCATGGCTTCGGCCTGGCTGTGGGTGACATGGATGAAAGTGATGCCGAGTTCGAGCTGAAGCCGCTTCAACTCTTCCCGCATGCGGTCGCGCAGGAAGGGGTCGAGGGCCGACAGGGGCTCGTCGAGCAGCAGGACGGAGGGCTTGGTGATCAGGGCACGGGCCAGCGCCACGCGCTGCTGCTGCCCACCCGAGAGCTGGGCCGGCAGGCGGTCGGCATATTTGTCCATGTGTACGACGGCCAGCATGTCGCGCGCCTGCTTGCGCCGTTCGTCCTTGCCGACGCCCTTCATCTTCAGGCTGAAGGCGACATTGTCGACGCAGTCGAGATGGGGGAACAAGGCGTAGCTCTGGAACATGAGCGCGGTGCCACGCTTGGCCGGCGGCTCGTCCTCGACCTGGCGGTCGCCGATGCGGAGCACACCGTCGCTGATCTCCTCGTGGCCGGCGATCATGCGCAAGGTCGAGGTCTTGCCGCAGCCGGACGGGCCGAGCAGGCAGCAATAGGTACCGGGCGGGATCTTCAGGTCGATATGGTCGACCGCGATGGTCGCGCCATAGGCCTTGGTAACCTGCACCAGTTCGACGCTGCTGTCGTCGCGTACAGCCATCGGAACTCCTCCACCCTGGAACGCTCACGCCGGATCGGACGGGGAGATATTGCGCCGCACCGGCCGCGCGCGGCACTGCGGTAATCGGGAATGATCTTCAAATAAAATGAAATGATCGCGCTTTGGGCAGGCGATTCGGGCCTGCCCAATCGCTAATCGTTCCGCTCAGATCAGGCCGAGCAGGCGCGGCAGCCACAGGCTGAGGGCCGGGATATAGGTCACCAAGCCCAGGAAGACCAGCATGGTGAGGAGCCAGGGGGCGACCGCGATGGTCAATTCCGTGATCCCCATGCGGGCAATGCCGGAGGCGACATAGAGATTGAGGCCGACCGGCGGGTGGCACATGCCGACCTCCATGTTGACCACCAGCATGATGCCGAAGTGGACCGGATGGATGCCGAGCTGCACCGCGACCGGGTAGAGGATCGGCGCCATGATCAGGGTGATCGACGACGGCTCCATGAAATTGCCGGCCAGCAGCAGGATCACGTTGCACATCAAGAGGAAGACGATCGGCCCGAGGCCCTGCTCCACCATCCATTGGCCGAGCGCCTGGGGAATCCCCTCGCTGGTCATGAGGTAGGAGAACAGCACGGCATTGGTGATGATGTAGAGCAGCATCGCCGACATGTTGGCCGAGGTGAGCAGGACCCGCGGCAGGTCGGCGAGCCTCAGGTCCTTGTAGACGAAGACCGCGATCACGAAGGCATAGACGGCGCTCATGGCCGCCGCCTCGGTCGGCGTGAAGACGCCGGTATAGATGCCGCCGATCACGATGACGATCAGCAGCAGGCCCCAGATCGCCTCGCGGAAGGCGCGGACGCGCTGGCGCCAGGACGAGCGCGCCATGCGGGGGAAATCCTTGATCCGGGCGCGGCCCCAGGTGGTCAGGCCCAGCATGGTGGCGAGCACGAGGCCGGGGATCACGCCCGCGATGAAGAGCTGGCCGATCGAGGCGGATGTGACCGGCCGCCCCTCCGGCCCGGCGACCTGGAGCCCGGTCGTCGCGATCGAATACATCACCATGACGATCGAAGGCGGGATCAGGATGCCGAGCGCGCCCGAAGTGGCCACCAC
>JAYSCC010000210.1:0-5752 GCA_041915065.1 Zavarzinia sp. | reverse complement strand
GTTCACACAGCCGGCCTGGAGCCGGCCGTCCTGATAATGCTTGACCAGGTGGTGATAGGGATTGCGCGGAAAGGCCAGGGGATTGAGCCAAAGCGTGTCGATCGCTGCGCGCCCCAGGTTGGCCAGGCGCGGGCGCACGGCGACCAGACGGGGCAGGTCGAAGCGCAGGATATTGTGGCCGATCAGGTGGTCGGCGCTGCCGGCGAGAGATTCCAGCCGACCGAGCGCCCCTTCGATGTTGCCCTGTCGCTGGACAACCGCCTCTGTACCGCCCTGCCGGACGGCCGCCAAAGCGAAGATCTTCTCCGTCTTCGGATCGACCTCGAGATCGACGGCGACACAGCGTGCCAGCAGGGCGCCCTCGCGAAGGGCTATGTCCGACAGATGATCTGGTTTCTCGGGTACAGGCGCCATCTCCATGATAGCCAAGGAGAAAATCCACGAGAATGCAACCCCGGCGTTTGGCGGTGTGCTGATGGCTCGTGGCTGGCGAGGGGCGGACGCACCGGTTTCCGGTCAGGCGGCCGGGCGTTCCGCGGCTTCCCCGGTCAGGCCGGCGGCATCGAAATTGCGGATGAAGTCGAGTAGCACGCGGAGCGAGACATCGGCGTCCTCGACCGTGATCGCCTCGGCCGGGTTGTGGCTGATGCCCTGTTCGCAGCGGACGAAGATCATGCCGACGGGGCACAGGCGCGAGAAGGCCATGGCGTCGTGGCCGGCGCCGGAAGGCAGGCGGTGCACCTCGATGCCGTTCCGGGCGATCGATTCGCCGATCGCGTCGATCAGCTTGGGGGCGCAGCGGCAGGCCGCGGCCTCGTGGGTCAGGGTGATGGCGATGTCGACCCCGCGGGCTTCGGCGATCTCGCCGATGCGACGGTCGATGTCGGCCACGGCCCGGCGCCGGGCGGCGTCGGAGGGGGAGCGCACGTCCATGGTGAAGCGGACCAGGCCCGGGATCACGTTGACAGCGCCCGGCATGACGTCGACCCGGCCGACCGTGGCCACCAGTTCGGGCTCGGCCCGGCCGCGCGCCTCGACCGCCAGCATCATTTCGGCGGCGGCGGCGAGCGCGTCGCGGCGAAGCTGCATGGGCACGGTGCCTGCGTGATTGGCGGTGCCCCGCACCTCGACCGAAAGGCGGCTCGCCCCGTTGATCGCGGTGACGGCGCCGACCGGCAGGCCGGCCGCTTCGAGCACCGGCCCTTGCTCGATGTGGAGTTCGACGAAGGCCAGCACCTGGTCGCGCCGGCGCGCCACCTCGGCGACCCGGTCCGGATCGCCGCCGAAGGCGGTCAGCGCGTCGCGGAGCGAGACCCCCTCCTTGTCGCGGAGCGACAGCGTGGTCTGGTCGAAGGTGCCGGCGACCGCGCGGGAACCAGACAGAGTGACGGGGAAGCGCACGCCCTCCTCGTCACCGAAGGCCACCACCTCGATCGCGAAGGGGAAACGCTCGCCCGCCTTGTGGAATTCCTCGACCGCGGCGAGGGCGGCGAGCACGCCCATGTTGCCGTCATATTTGCCGGCGTCGCGCACGGTATCGATGTGGCTGCCCATCATCAGGCAGGGGGCGCCCGGCACGCTCCCTTCGTAACGTCCGACGACATTGCCGATGGCGTCGATCCTGGCCTCCATCCCGGCCTCGCGCATCCAGCCGAGCAATTCGTCGGCGGCGGCGCGATGGGCGGGGGAGAGGAAGGTGCGGGTCAGATTCTCCGCGACTTCCGTGTGGCGGGCAAAGGCTTCGAGCCGGTCGTAGAGCCGGCGGCCCAGGGAGAGGTCGTTGACGGTCGCTCGCATGGGAAAACGATAGGGAGCGTTGCGCCGGCCTGTCTGCCCGGCTGTTGTGCAATGCACCTTCTGCGTTTTTCGAAAAATCTCGTCACGCCGATTTCACTTCGCGCATCTTGCTCAGCGTCGTGCGAGACGAGATCACCTCGATCGAGAGCTTCAGGGTGAGCAGGGCGGGCCGGCCCGCCGCCACCGCCTGGAGCGCGGCTTCCAGTGCCGGGGCGAATTCCGCCGTCTCCGCCACGGTGGCGCCGTAAGCGCCGTAAGCCTCGGCCAGCGCCGTGAAATCGGGATTGGCCAAGTCGGTCGCCACCACGCGGCCGGGGAACTTGCGTTCCTGGTGCATGCGGATCGTACCGAAGGAGGCATTGTCGATCACGATGATCAGGGGGGCGGCACCGTGGCGGACGGCGGTCGCCAGTTCCTGCGACGTCATCATGAAGCCGCCGTCGCCGACGAAACAGACCACCAGGCGGCTATCGGCGACTTCGATCGCCGCCGCTACGGCCGCCGGCACGGCGTAACCCATGGCGCCATTGGCGGGGGCGAGCTGGCTCTTGTAGTGGCGATAGCACCAGAAGCGTTGCAGCCAGCCAGAAAAATTGCCGGCATCGTTGACCAACACCACGTCTTCCGGCAGGCGCCGTTGCAGGATCTCGACCACCGCATTCATGTCGAGCGGGCCGGGGCAGGGGTCGGGTTGCAGGCTGGCCAGATAGTCGGCCCGGCAGTCGGCGGTCCAATCGGCCCAGCGGGTCGCGGGCACGGGCAGGCGCGTGGTCGCGGCGGCGAATTCGACGACGCCGGCATTGATCGCCAGCACCGGACGGTAGACGCGGCCCAGCTCCATCAGGTCGGCATGAACATGGATCAGGGGCGCCGCCGGCTCCGGCACGTCGAGCAGCGTATAGCCCTGGGTCGCCAGTTCGGAGAGGCGGGTACCCACGGCGATCACCAGGTCGGCCTGCTTGATCCGCTCGATCAGGCGGCGGTCGACCGAGGTGCCGAGTTCGCCGGTATAGACTTCGAGGGCGTTGTCGACCAGGTCCTGGCGGCGGAAGCTGCAAGCGGTCGGCAGGTTCCAGGCGGCGGCGAAACGGCGGATGTCGTCCGCCGCCTGCTTGGTCCAGCCGCCCCCGCCGACGATCAGGAAGGGGCGCTCGGCCTGGAGGATGCGCTCCGCCATCTCGACCATCAGGGCGGGGGAGGGATAGGCGGAAAGGGCGTCGACCTTGGCCGCGTCTTCGACCTCCACGAGGTCGTTCAGCATGTCTTCCGGCAGCGACAGGGCGACCGGGCCGGGCCGCCCGCTCAGGGCGATGCGGAAGGCGCGGGCGATCAGCTCGGGCAGGCGGCGGGCGTCGTTCACTTCGGCCGCCCATTTCGTGGTCCAGCCGTAGAGACTGTCGACCTCGATCTCCTGGAAGGCTTCGCGGTAGCGCATGTCGCGGTCGACCTGGCCGATCAGCAGCACCATCGGGGTCGAATCCTGCATCGCGGTATGGACGCCGATTGAGGCGTTGCAGGCACCGGGCCCGCGCGTCACGAAGCAGACGCCGACTTCGCCGGTCAGCTTGGCATGGGCTTCAGCCATGAAGGCGGCGCCACCCTCCTGGCGGCAGACCACCGCTTCGATCTGGTTCGAATGGGCATAGAGCGCGTCGAGCGCCGGCAGGTAGCTCTCGCCGGGAACGAGGAAGACGCGACGCACCCCCTGAATGGCCAATTGATCGACCAGAATGGCCCCGCCGCTCCGCTTACCCGCCATGACTCGTCTCCGCCCTGAATCAGCGGCGGCATTCTAGGCGGTGTCGGGTGGGATTGTCCGCCCCTGTCGTCATGGCGGATCGTCGCTGCTGGACTGCGCCGGACGGTTGGCGGCTCAGGCCTCGATCCGCTCGGCCAGTTCGCCCTCGGGCGTGAAACAGGCGGCGAGCAGCCGCCCGCCGAAACCGCAGCCGCCGTCCAAGGTGGCCCGGTAGCGGCCGAAGGCAGGGCCGCCGCCGGTCCGGTCGAAACCGCGCACCACCAGGTGGAAGTCGCCGTAAGGCTCGTCACAGGCGCGGAAATTGCTGCCCGTGTCCCACCAGAAGGTGTCGCGCTGTTCGGACAGCGGGCGGCTGGTGTCGAGGCCGGCGCTGACCAGCAAGAGCCCGTCCCGCCCGGTCAAGGCATAGCGGCGGAGGCCGTAAAAGATCTCGTCGTGGCCGGGATGATCATGCACCGCCTGCTGGATGCGCGCGGTCCAGCGGGTGATCGCCAGCACGCCGTCCCGGCAATGGCCGAAGCCGCTCTCCGGTTCGATGCCGTAGCTGCGCAGGGTGTCGCCCACGCCCTGGCTCAGCATCCAGGAGAGCACTTCGCGCGGGTTGGGGGCGAACTGGAGCTGGGCCAGCTTCATCCACATCTCTTCCTGGGCGCCGCGCAGATAGACGAGGTCCCAGGGCTCCGCCCCGCGGAGCGAGAGGAAGTGCCGCCGGAAGGCCAGCAATTCGTCGAGGACGTCGACCGAACAGGAACCCCGTCCGATCATATTGCCGAGGTAGACCAGGCGGTCGCCCGGGGCGATACGGGCCGCCAAGCGGTCGTGCAGGGCGACCAGCCGTTCGACCTCGCCGTGGACGGCGCCGACGCACCAGACCCTCCGGGCCAGGTCGAGCCTGCCGAAGATCTCGCTCGTCGCCTTCGCCATCACCGTCATGGGGTCCCCCGGGGGCGGCTCGGCCTGACCCCGAGTCGCATGGGAAATTCTACCATTTCTGGTGCGGGTTGCGAGGGCAGGCCACTAGCCATGGTGGGCTGCGGCGCAAAGAAAACGGCGGCCGCCCCAGGGGGAGCGGCCGCCGCCGTCAGTGGAGAAAGGGCGCCGGTCAGGCCGCCTGGAGAACCTTTTCCAGGCGCTGGATGGCGGCGTTTTCGTCGATCTGTTCGACCGCGGCGACTTCGCGGGCCAGACGGTCGAGCGCGGCCTCGTAGATCTGGCGTTCGGAATAGGACTGTTCCGGCTGGCCGGCGTTGCGGTGCAGGTCGCGCACCACTTCGGCGATCGAGACCGGGTCGCCCGAATTGATCTTGGCCTCATATTCCTGGGCGCGGCGGCTCCACATGGTGCGCTTCACGCGGGCGCGGCCCTTCAGCACGCCGAGGGCGGCCTTCATGGTGTCCGGGCTGGACAGCTTGCGCATGCCGACCGCCTGCGCCTTGCCCATCGGCACCCGCAGGGTCATCTTGTCCTTGTCGAAGACGATCACGAAGAGTTCGAGCGCGATGCCGGAGATGGTCTGAGCTTCGACCGCCACGATTTTGCCGACGCCATGTGCGGGATAGACGATGTGATCGCCGACCGCATAGTCGACGGTGATCTTCTTCTTCGCAATGACAGCCATTTCTTCGTCCCACTTTCGACGGTTAGACAGATTGTCCTCGTCCGGCCGAAGCCGTCGGGCTCCGTAACCGTGGACACAACACCATTTGCCAATGCCCGGATGCGGATGCTGGAAGTCGGGGCCGGCTTCCTTCGGGATCAGCCGTCAGCACCGGGGGGCAGCCGAGCCGAAGGGTTATATCATGCTGCGCGGCGAAAATGAAGGGACTGTCACATTGCCCCTTGACACGGCGCCCCGAAAATATCAGCCGGCAATCCGGCCTGGCGCGCTAACAGCTTGAATCGATTACTCGAATCGACGCATGGCTAGGCTCCGACGCAGCCATGCGGTGGCGCCATGGCGGGCTGCCGCCTGCGCGGGGCTGAGCTGGAAGCCGTATGGCCGCCTTCCGCCCGTTGCGGTGCAGCGGCCACGCCGGTCATTCGTGCGGTTCGGCCGCCTTCGGCGAGAAGAACTTTTCCAGCTTGCCGTCGGCGCCCTTGAATTTATCGGCGTCGGGCAGGGCGTCGATCTTGCGCGTGATGTTGGGCCACTGGCTGGCGTATTCCCGGTTCAGCTCGGCCCATTTCTCGATGCCG
>JAYSCC010000209.1:0-5795 GCA_041915065.1 Zavarzinia sp. | reverse complement strand
GCAATCCGGCCAACACCAACGCCTATATCGCCATGAAGTCGGCGCCGGACCTGCCGGCCAAGAATTTCACCGCCATGCTGCGCCTCGACCATAACCGCGCGCTGTCGCAGCTCGCGGCCAAGGCCGGCGTCGCCGTCTCCTCGCTCGAGAAGCTGGCGGTCTGGGGCAACCATTCGCCGACCATGTATGCCGACTATCGCGCCACCACTTCGGGCGGCGTCTCGATCAAGGCGAAGATCAACGACGAAGCCTGGAACCGTGACGTCTTCCTGCCGACCGTCGGCAAGCGCGGCGCCGCCATCATCGAGGCGCGCGGCCTGTCGTCGGCCGCCTCGGCCGCCAATGCCGCGATCGACCACATCCACGACTGGGTGCTCGGCACCAACGGCGGCTGGGTCTCGATGGGCGTGCCCTCCGACGGTTCCTACGGCGTGCCGGAAGGCATCATGTTCGGCATGCCCTGCGTCTGCGAGAACGGCGAATACAAGGTCGTGAAGGGCATCGAGATGGACGACTTCTCGAAGGAGCGCTTCAAGGTCACCCTCGACGAGCTGCTCTCGGAAGCCGAAGGCGTCGCCGACCTGCTGAAGTAAGGCGTTTCCTCTTCGCCCCCCTCGCCCCCTCGCGGGGCGAGGGGGGTTTTCGTTTCGGCGCCATGCGTCTATCCTCGGGGCATGAGCAAGCCCGAGAAGATCACCGTCGATCTGAGCCCGGAGATGGCCGGCGCGCTTCGCCGTGCCGTCGAGTCGGGGGCCTATGCCACGGCCGGCGATGCGGTCGGCGCGGCGCTTCGCGAATGGCGCGAGCGGCGCGAACCGATCGGCTACGATCCGGCCGAACTGGCCGCCCTGGTGGTCGAGTCGATCGCCAGCGGGCCGAGCCCGTATGCCACCATGGACGAGGTCAAGGCCGAGGCCCGGCGCCGCCTGGTCCGCGAGGGCCGGTGACGGCTCGGCCTATTGCGCGGACCCGACGTGCCGACGAAGACCTGATCGAGATCTGGCACCATATAGCGATCGACAATCCCGCGGCAGCGGACCGGATGCTCGACGCCATCGAGGCGCGCTGGTTGTCGCTCGCCCGCAACCCCTTTTCGGGCCCGGCCCGGGACGACATCATGCCGGCGTTCGCCATCTGGTGACGGGGCACTATCTCACGCTCTACCGCGTCACCGAAACAGCGGTCGAGATTCTGCGCGTCCTGCACGGGCGGCGCGACATGACCGCCGGTCAGATCGAGGAATGAGGACTGCCATGAGTAAGGTCGTGGTCATCACGGGCGCCGGTTCCGGTATCGGCCGGGCGACGGCGCTGGCTTTTTCAGCGCGGGGCGACAAGGTCGTGCTGGCCGGGCGCCGGGCCGCGGCGCTGGACGAGACCCGCGCGCTTTGCCCCTTTCCCGATCTCGTGCTGCCGGTGCCGAGCGACGTCACCAGCGAGAAATCAGTCGCCATGCTGTTCGCTGCGGCGGCGGACACTTTCGGGCGGGTCGACGTCCTGTTCAACAATGCCGGTACCTTCGGGGCGAACGGCAGTGTCGACCTGGTCGATCCCGCCGAATGGCGCGCGCTCGTGGAGGTCAACCTGACCGGCTCCTTCCTCTGCGCGGCGGAAGCGTTCCGCCGCATGAAGGCGCAGGCGCCGCAGGGCGGGCGGATCATCAACAACGGCTCGATCTCGGCCCATCACCCGCGGCCTTTCTCGGCCGCCTATACGGCGACCAAACACGCGATCACCGGCCTCACCAAGTCGATCTCGCTGGACGGCAGGGCCTTCGGCATCACCTGCGGCCAGATCGACATCGGCAATGCGGCGACCGGCATGACCGGGCAGATGGCGGTGGGGATGCCCCAGGCCGACGGCTCGATCAGGCCAGAGCCGCGCATGGATGTTGCCCGGGCGGCCGATGCCGTGGTCTTCATGGCGAGTCAGCCGTCGGAGGCGGACGTGAGTTTCCTCACGATCGCCGCAACCGCCATGCCCTTCGTCGGGCGGGGCTGAGGGAGAAGAGGGCGCCGGCGCTCAGAGCGCGCCGGCGATCTCGTCCAGGATCGCGCGGGCCTTGGCCTCGGGCGAGGGGCTGCGCAGGATGTCGCGGCCGACCACGATGTGGTCGGCGCCGGCCTCGATCGCCTCGGCCGGGGTCATCACCCGCTTCTGGTCGTCCTTCGGGCTGTCGGCCGAGCGGATGCCGGGGGTGACGATGCGCATATAGGGGCCGAGCAGGGCGCGCAGCTTGGCCGCCTCGAAGCCGGAGGCGATGACGCCGTCGGCCCCCGCTTCCTTGGCCTTGAGGGCGCGGTGCACCACGAGGTCTTCGAGCGGCATGGCAAAGCCCATGTCCTCGATATCCTTCTGGTCGAGCGAGGTCAGCACGGTGACCGCCAGGATCAGCGGCTTCCGCGCCCCGGCGCGCGAGCGCGCCTCGACCGCGGCGCGCACGATCGGGGCATCGCCGGTCACGGTCAGGAATTCCGTGCCGGTGCGGGCGATATTGGTGGTGGCATTGCCGACGGTCGCCGCGATGTCGGTCAGCTTGGCGTCGAGGAAGACCTTCTTGCCGAGCCGGAACAATTCGTCGGCCAGCGAGAGGCCGCCGCCGAAGACCTGCTGCAGGCCGAGCTTGTAGAACACCACCGTGTCGCCCAGCGCCGCCACGATATTGCGCGCCTGGATGACGTTGGGCACGTCCAGGGCGACGATCAGGCGCTCGCGCAGCGGCACGTCGAGGCGGGGCAGGGCCTGTTGGGCCAGGGCCACGTCGTCGCTCACACGTTCAGCAGTAGATGTTCGCGTTCCCATGCCGAAATCACCTGTTGATAGGCGTCGTGTTCCGCCTGTTTCACTTCCATGAGCAGGGTGACGAAATCCTCGCCCAGGACCTCGCTCAGCTCGTCGGCGCCCTTGAGCTTGTTCAGGGCATCCGGCAGGTAGCGGGGCAAGGCGAATTTGCGGCTGTAAGCACTGCCGCTGATCGGATCAGACGGCTCCAATTGGTTTATCATACCGAGGTAGCCGCACGCCAGTGACGCTGCGATGACGAGATAGGGATTCGCATCCGCGCCCGGCACCCGGTTCTCGACCCGGCGGGCATCCGGCCCCGATTCCGGCACCCGGAGACCGGCCGTGCGGTTCTCCCGCGCCCAATGCAGGTTGATCGGCGCCGACATGAAGCGGGTCAGCCGGCGATAGGAATTCACGTTGGGCGCGATCAGCGGCATGGCCGCCGGCAGGAATTTCTGCAGGCCGGCGATATGGGAGAGGAACAGTGTGGTGTCGTTGCCGTCCGCATCCGAGAACAGGTTGCGCCCGGTCTTGATGTCGACGATCGACTGGTGCAGGTGCATGGCGCTGCCCGGCTCTTCCGAATAGGGCTTGGCCATGAAGGTCGCATAGACGCCGTGGCGCATCGCCGCCTGGCGCACCGTGCGCTTGAACAGGAAGGCCTGGTCGGCCATCGACATCGGATCGGCGTGGTTGAAGTTGATCTCGCACTGGGCGCGGCCGGCTTCGTGGATCAGCGTGTCGACGTCGAGTTCCTGCGCCTCGCAGAATTGATAGACGTCCTCGAAGATCGGATCGAATTCATTGACCGCGTCGATGCCATAGGACTGGCTGCCGGTCTCGGCCCGGCCCGAGCGGCCGACGGGGGGCTGCAAGGGATAATCGGGGTCGACGTTCTTGGCGCAGAGGTAGAATTCCAGCTCCGGCGCCACGATCGCCTTCCAGCCCCGCTCGGCATAGAGGTCGATCACCCGGCGGAGCACCTGGCGCGGCGCGATCGAGACCGGCTTGCCGTCGCGGTAGACGCAGTCGTTGATCACCTGGGCAGTCGGATCGTCGTACCAGGGCACGAGCGAGAGCGTGTCGGGATCGGGCTTCAGGACGACGTCCGGCTCGGTCGGGTCGGTCACTTCGCTGTCGATGAAATCGCCGGTCACGGTCTGGGAGAAGATCGATTCCGGCAGGCGCAGCGAATTGTCGGTCTGGCTCTTCAGGAATTTCGAGGTCGGCAGGATCTTGCCGCGGGCGACACCGGAAATATCCGGCACCAGGCATTCGACTTCCGTGATGTGCCGCTCGCGCAGCCAAGTCTCGAGCTGTGACATGAACCCTATCCCCTCCGCGGCCGGGACGCATACTGCCGGGCCGCCTCGCCGAATGCCTCGAAGAGCCGCATCGACACCGGATTTTCCAGCGCACGCCACTCCGGATGCCACTGTACAGCAATGACGAGGCCGGGCGCATCCGGCGCAGTGACGGCTTCGATCGTGCCGTCGGGGGCGATGGCTTCGACCGCGAGGCCGGGGGCGACACGGTCGATCGCCTGGGAATGTAGGGAATTCACCTCGAACTCGGTAAGCCCCGTGAGGCGGGCGAGCAAGCCGCCCGGGGTCACCGTCACCTTGTGGGCGGGGCCGTATTTGACCGCGATCGGCTCGCCGTCCGGCGCCCGGTGGTCGAGCCGGCCGGGCAGTTCCTGGACATGCTGGAAGAGCGTGCCGCCCAGCGTCACATTGAGTTCCTGGTGGCCGCGGCAGATCGCGAAGACCGGCATGCCGCGCGCGATCGCGGCGGCGATCAGGGGCAGCGTGGTGGCGTCGCGCTGCTCGTCGTGCAGGGTGCCGGGGCGGCTCGCCTCGCCCTGGTAGCGGGCGGGATGCACGTTGGAGGGGCTGCCGGTCACCAGCAGGCCGTCCACGGCGCCCAGCACCGCCTCGAGGTCGAGGGGCACGGGCAGGCTCGGGATCAGCAGGGGCAGGCAGCCGGCGGCCTCGGCCACGGCGGCGATATATTTTTCGCCGACGACATTGAAGGGATGGCCTTCGATGACGCGGGCACAGGCGGGCACGCCGACGACGGGTGTGATGTTGCGGGTCATGAGGACACCGCTAACACGGGCCGGCGCGCGCGGTAAACAGCGTCTTTCCGCCGCGCCCGGCTGCCCCGCGCCGGCCACAAAGCTCGCACCGGCCGGCTTGCGCCGGCCTTTGGTCTCACACCGGCCGGCTTGCGCAGGCCTTTGGTCTCACACCGGCCGGCTTGCGCCGGCCTGGGGGCTCACATCGGCCGGGCGTCGAAACTCTCGGCCTGGGCCATGGCCCAGCTCGAGCCATAGAAGCGGCTGTCGGCCCTGCCGTCCAGGAGCGCGCCGGGCTCGAGCGCGTAGTTGATTTGCGAGAACAGGCGGATCTCGCCCGAGGAGACGCGCCGCGCCAGATGGTGCGGCCCGAGCTTCGAGGGATGGTCGAGGCCGGCGGCGGCCAGCATCTCGGCCAGGGCGCGCAGGGTGTGGCGGTGGAAGTTGTAGACCCGCTCCGCCTTGTCCGGCACCACCAGGGCGCGCTGGCGCACCTGGTCCTGGGTGGCGACGCCGGTCGGGCAGCGATTGGTGTGGCAGGACTGCGACTGGATGCAACCGACCGCGAACATGAAGCCGCGCGCCGCATTCGCCCAATCGGCGCCGAGCGCCAGCAGGCGCGCGATGTCGAAGGCGGAAACGATCTTGCCGGCGACGCCGAGCTTTACCTTGTCGCGGAGGCCGGCGCCGATCAGCGTGTTGTGGACGAACAGCAGGCCTTCGCGCAGGGGCACGCCCAGATGGTCGGTGAATTCGACCGGAGCGGCACCGGTGCCGCCTTCCTTGCCGTCGACCACGATGAAATCGGGCGCGATCCCGGTTTCCAGCATCGCCTTGACGATGCCCATGAATTCCCAGGGGTGGCCGATGCACAGCTTGAAGCCGACCGGTTTGCCGTCCGACAGTTCGCGCAGCTTGGCGATGAAATGCATCAT
>JAYSCC010000208.1:0-5798 GCA_041915065.1 Zavarzinia sp. | reverse complement strand
TCACCCTCTTCGCTTCCTGGCTGATGGGTTACACGCTGAACCGGGTCAGCCTCTTCGCCTTGATCTTCGCGATCGGCATCCTGGTCGACGACGCCATCGTGGTGATCGAGAATATCGCCCGCCACTGGGCCATGAAGGATGGCCGCGCCCGCATGGCCGCTGCCATCGATGCCGTGGCCGAAGTGGGCAATCCGACCATCGTGGCGACCTTGACCGTGGTCGCCGCCCTGCTGCCCATGCTCTTCGTCTCCGGCATGATGGGGCCCTATATGAGCCCCATTCCGGCCAACGCCTCGGCCGCCATGGTGCTGTCCTTCTTCGTCGCGGTCACGGTGACACCCTGGCTCATGATGAAGCTCTCGGGCAAGGCGCCGCTGCATGGGCCGGCCGAGGGCGGGCACCAGGGCGGCAAGCTCGGCGCCCTCTATGCCCGGATCGCGGCGCCGGTGCTGCGCACGCGGAAGCGCGCCGGCCTGTTCCTGCTCGCGGTGGCGCTGGCCTGTTTCGCCTCCCTCGGCCTGTTCTATACGAAGGACGTCACGGTCAAGCTGCTGCCCTTCGACAACAAGGCGGAACTCGACGTCGTCGTCGACCTGCCCGAAGGCTCCTCGGTCGAGGATACCGACCGCGTGCTGCACGCCATGGTCGACCGCTTGTCGGACGTGCCGGAAATCGTCTCGTTCCAGACCTATTCGGGCACTGCTTCGCCCTTCAGCTTCAACGGGCTGGTGCGCCACTATTACCTGCGCTCCGATCCCTGGAACGGTGACGTCCAGGTCAATCTCCTGGCCAAGGGCGAGCGCGACCGCGACAGTCATGCCATCGCCCTCGATCTCCGCGAGCGCCTGAAGGGGCTGACGCTGCCGCCGGGCACTACCTTCAAGGTCGTCGAGCCGCCGCCGGGCCCGCCGGTGCTGGCGACCCTGCTCGCCGAAATCTACGGGCCGGACGGCGAGACCCGCCGCGCCGTGGCGACCAAGGTGCGCCAGATCTTCGAGAGCGTGCCCTTCATCGTCGACGTCGACGATTCCTTCGGCACGCCCGCGGAACGCTCCCGCGTGCTGATTGCGCAGGACAATCTCGAATACCGCCGGGTCGAACAGGGGGATGTCTACGATACCTTGACCACCCTGCTGCGCGGCGCGTCGGTCGGCTATTCGCACCGGGGCGGCGGGCGTTCGCCGCTGCCCATCACCATCGCCCTGCCCAAGGACGAGCGGGTGATCGACCAGCGCCTGCTGACCACGCCGATCCCAGCCAATGCCTTGCCGGGCGAGCGGGGTGTCGTTGAACTCGGCGACGTCGTCCAGGTCGCGCACGAGCGGGCGTCCTTCCCGATCTTCCGCCACAACGGCCGCGCCGCCGAAATGGTCACGGCCGAACTGGCCGGCGCCTATGAGGCACCGATCTACGGCATGATGGCGGTCGACAAGGCGATCGCGGAAGCCGATTGGGGCAGCCTGCCCCGGCCGGAGATCCTGATGCACGGCCAGCCGGACGACGAGACCCATCCCTCCCTGCTGTGGGACGGCGAATGGGAAGTCACCTGGGTCACTTTCCGCGACATGGGCGGGGCCTTCGGCGTCGCCATTCTCGGCATCTATATCCTGGTGGTCGCCCAGTTCGGCTCGTTCAAGCTGCCGCTCGTCGTGCTGACGCCGATCCCGCTCACCCTGATCGGCATCATGCTCGGCCATTTCCTGTTCGGGGCGCCTTTCTCGGCGCCGTCGATGATCGGCTTCATCGCGCTCGCCGGCATCATCGTGCGGAATTCGATCCTGCTGGTCGATTTCATCCGCCACGCCAGGACGCCGGGCCGGCCGCTCTACGATGTCGTGCTGGAGGCGGGCTCGATCCGCTTCAAGCCGATCCTGCTGACGGCGCTGGCCGCCATGATCGGCGCCGTGGTGATCCTGGCCGATCCGATCTTCCAGGGCCTGGCGCTCTCGCTCCTCTTCGGCTTGGCGTCCTCGACCCTGCTGACTGTCCTGGTGATCCCGGCGATCTACATCCTGCTGCGCGGCGGGCGGCCTACTTGACCTTGTCGAGCGCCTTCAGGCTGGTGCTCGCCGCCTGATATTCGGGGCTCGACTTGGCGGCGCTGGAAAGGACCCGCTTCCAATCCTCCGCCGCCCCCTTGCGGTCGCCGGCGAGCAGGCGGATACGGCCGCGCTCGAGGAAATTGGCGGGCTCGTTCGGGGCCAGCGCCAGGGCCTTGGCGATCGCCTTGCTGGCTTCCGGCAGGTCGCCCGCCTCGCGCAGCGCAGTCGCATAGAGGAGCTGCAGCTCGGCATTGTCGTCTTCGACCTGGACGGCGGCGTCGAGGTCCTTCACGGCATGGGCCCAGTCGCCCATGGCGGCATAGGCGCGCGCTCGCTCGGACAGAAGCTCGGCATTGTTGGGGGTCTGCTTGACCGCCTGGGAATAGGCCTGCACGGCGAGATCGGCCTTGCCGTCGAGCATGCGCACCTGGCCGAGCTGGGTCAGCAGGGCGGCGGCCTCGTAAGGATTCTCGGTCTGCTCGACCAGGCGGTTCAGGCGGTCGGCGGCGGCGCCGTAGCGCTTCAGGGCGACTTCGGCCAGGGCGGCGCAATGCTGGGCCGCGGGGTCGTCGGTCTTCTTGGTCCAGTCGATCGCGGCGTTGTAGCCATCGGCAGGCGACTTGTCGACGAGGGCGGTGCATTCGCCGTAGGTCAGGGCGAAGGCCGGCGCCGCGCCCAACAGCAGGGCGGCGGCGGGAGCGAGAAGGCCCAGGGTACGGGCGGCTTGTTCGAGGCGCGACATGATGCCTAAAGTCCTCTCTCGTCTTCGGTGATGCAAGGTCCGGGATGCCCCGTCTCTTCTGTTTCGGCCTCGGTTACAGCGCACAGGTCCTGGCGGCCCGGGCCGCAGCCTCGGGTTTCGCGGTCGCCGGTACCGTGCGCAACGCCGAAGCGGCCGAATCCCTGCGCCGCCAGGGCTATGAGGTCCATCTGTTCGAGCGCGGCCGCGAATTGCCCGCCGGCGTGCTGGACGGCACTACCCATCTACTCTCTTCCGTGCCGCCGGATTCGGCGGGTGATCCCGTGGTCGACGAAACGGGCCAGGATCTGCGCCGGATTCATGGCCTTTTGTGGGCGGGCTATCTCTCCACCACCGGCGTCTACGGCGACCGCAGCGGCGAGACGGTGGACGAGGCGACGCCGCCCGCGCCGACGACCGAGCGCGGTGCCCGCAGGCTGGCGGCCGAACGGGCCTGGGCGGCGCTCGGCCTGCCGCTCCACATCTTCCGCCTGCCCGGCATCTATGGCCCGGGGCGGAGCGCTGTCGACCAGATCCGCGCCGGCACCGCGCGCGCCGTGGTCAAGCCCGGCCATGTCTTCAGCCGGGTCCATGTCGAAGACATCGCCAATGCCCTGCTCGCCTCGATGGCGCATCCAAGTCCCGGCGCCGTCTACAATGTCTGCGACGACGAACCGGCGGCCCCGGCCGACGTGCTGGATGAAGCCGCCCGCGTGCTCGGCCTGCCGCCATTGCCGAGGGTCGATTTTGCGGAAGCGAATTTGAGCCCGATGGCGCAGAGCTTCTGGAGCGAATCGAAGCGCGTCTCCAACCGCCGCCTGCATGAAGAATTGGGTGTGACCCTGGCCTATCCGACCTATCGCGAGGGCCTGGCCGCGATCGCGGCGGGGCAGGAGGGAACGGCATGAGCGCGCGGCCGGACAGGCTGGACCATCTGATCTGGGCGGCACCGACGCTGGCGGCCGGGATCGAAGCGCTGGAAGCCCTGTCCGGCGTCAGGGCCGCGGTGGGCGGGCGCCATCCGGGCTTCGGCACGCGCAATGCGCTGGCCTCGCTCGGCCCCGGGCTCTATCTCGAAATCCTGGCGCCCGATCCGGACCAAGGGCGGGACGGCACGCTCGGCGCCCTGGTCGAAGCCCTGCCGGGGCCGAGCCTGATCGGCTGGTGCGCCGAGGGCCAAGATCTCGATAGCCTCGCCGCGAGCCTGCCGGCGGCAGGGCTCGCCAGTCCCGGCCGTGTCGCCATGGAGCGGACGCGGCCGGACGGCGTGCGTCTCGCCTGGTCGATCCTCGGCATCGGCGGCCATGGCTTCGGCGCCCTGGTGCCCTTCCTGATCGACTGGCAGGGCTCGCCCCATCCATCGACCGCGGCGCCGGGCGGGCTCGGGCTGGTCGACTTCGGTCTCGACTGTCCGGCCCCGGCGGCGCTCGGCGCCGTGCTCGGCCGACTCGGCATCGCGCTCGAGCCGGCAGCGGGTCCGGCGCGGCTCCATGCCACGATCGAAGGGCCGCGCGGGCGTTTCCAGTTGCAGACAGTGGGATCGGTGCCGGAGCGGACCTTCGGTCTTTAAAGCGTTGCTTTTCTCGACCCCGGGCAACTGGTATTTCTCGCCCGTTGCGTGAAAACAAACGGGGGGAAAACCCATGTCGATTGCGGTTCTGTGCATCATCATCGCCGTGCTCATGCCGGCGGTGACCAATCTCCTGCCGAAGCTGTCGTCGGTCGGCAGCTACGACAACAATGCGCCGCGCGTCTGGCTGGACAAGCAGACCGGCTGGCGCCAGCGCGCCACCTGGGCCCACAACAACCACAACGAGACGCTGGCCGGCTTCGTCGCCGCGGTGATCCTGTGCCTGTTCGCCGGGGTCGACCGCGCCTGGCTCGACCAGTGGGCGATGATCTATATCGCCGTCCGCGTGGTCTATACCGCGATCTATATCGCCAACATCGGTCCCCTGCGCACCCTGGTCTGGGTCGGTGGCATGGCTATCGTGGTCTGGATGATGATCAAGGCCGGCACGGCGCTCGCCATGGTCGCCCCGGCGGTCGCCGGTTGAGGCCGCGTCCTCCGGCCCCGCGAAGCGCCGGGGCCGGGGGATCAGCCGATCTGCAGTAGTTTCGCGGTCGCCGAGGCCCGGGCCAGCAGGCGCGCGTCGTCGCCCAGCAGGTCGCCTTCGAGGAAGACGATCGAACGGCCGAGGCGCAGTACCCGGCCGCGGGCACGGATGACACCGGGCATCACCGGCTCGAAATAGGATACTTTGAGTTCCAGCGTGGGCGGCACGAAGCGCCCTTCGGTCGCTATGATCAGGGCGACTGCCATGACGTCGTCCAGCATGGCGGCCTGGAAGCCGCCCTGCACGACACCGCGGGGATTACAGAATTCCGGCCGGCCGACGAAGCTCGCTTCGAGTTCCCGGGTCGCGGGATCGAAGTGCAGCGGCGAAAAGCCGAGATGCCTGGTGCATTCCGGCACCGGCAGCGCGCCGAAGCGCGCCACCAGTTCCGCACCGCTCAGGCTCAATTGCCGCCTTCGAGCAGGCGGCGGGCGATGACGTTGGCCTGGATCTCGGCCGCACCCTCGAAGACGTTCAGGATGCGGGCGTCGCACATCACGCGGCTGATCGGATATTCCTCGGCATAGCCGTTGCCGCCGTGGATCTGCAAGGCGTTGTCGGCCGTGGCCCAGGCGACCCGGGCGGCCAGCAGCTTGGCCATGCCGGCTTCGAGGTCGCAGCGCCGTTCGGCATCCTTCTCGCGCGCGGCGAAGAAGGTGATCTGGCGCGCGATCATGACTTCGACCGCGGCCCAGGCCAGCTTGCCGAAGACGCGCGGGAAGGAATAGATCGGCTTGCCGAACTGGATGCGTTCCTGGGCGTAGCGCAGGCCCAGTTCGAGGGCGCATTGGGCGACGCCGACGGCGCGCGCCGCGGTCTGGATGCGGGCCGATTCGAAGGTGGTCATGAGCTGTTTGAAGCCCTGGCCTTCCTGCTGGCCCAGCAGGTTTTCCGCCTTGA
>JAYSCC010000207.1:0-5827 GCA_041915065.1 Zavarzinia sp. | reverse complement strand
GCGCCCATGTCCAGGGTGCGCCGGCTTGCAACGGCTGGACCTTCTGGCATTTCGAAGACAAGGGCATGCTGGTGCCGATCGACTTCTACCGCAGCCGGCTCCGCGCCGAACTCGGGCCCAGCCACTGATCTCCCTCCGATACCCCCGCGACAGGGGGTGCGACACTCGCCGCCGGCACCGGAATGAACGTTCATTCCGGTGTTGAATTCATTTATAGAAGCGCAAAATTAGGACGGAATGAACGTTCATTCCGAACTTCCTGATTAGACCTGCGACAAAGTGACGGTTGGCGCCGGTATGGCTCGCCTTCGACACTTCACCCCGGAGAGTTGAACCGGGGAAATCCATGCATATCGAGCCGGCCGCGCCCGATCCGGCGCTCGCAGGTCTTCTGCCGGGTGCGCAATATAGCGATGCCTTCCGCGCCGTGAGCGAGCTGCGGAGCCTCGACGCGCGTTCGGCGGCGGAACGGATCCTGGGCCGCACGCCGGCCTGGGTGCGGGCGCTGATGGGCTTGCGGAACGGCTTGGTGAAGCCTTTCGGCCTCAAGTCCGGCGATGCGCCGGAGCTGCCTCATATCGGCTTCTTCCCCGTGCTGGATACCAGCAAGACCCGCGTCGTGGTCGGTTTCGACGACCGCCACCTGGATTTCCGCGTCGTGGTCGAGGTCCTGCCGGCGCCGGGCCAGCGCCGCCGCATCACGATGACGACGCTGGTCCATACCCACAACCTGCTGGGCCGGGTCTACCTCCGCCTGATCCTGCCCTTTCACCGCCTGATCGCCCGGGTGATGATGTCCCGGGCGGAGCGGCAATAGGGCTCAGAGCCCCAGCATGATCTTCAGGTTCTGAACCGCGGCGCCCGAGGCGCCCTTGCCCAGATTGTCGAGCCGGGCGACCAGCAGGGCCTGACCGCGCACCTCGTTGCCGAAGACGCGAAGCTCCAGCCGGTCGGTATCGTTCAGGGCTTCGGGCTCGATCTTGCCGCCGAGATCGGCGGTCGGCTGCACGCTGACCAGCTCGCTGCCGGCGAAACGCGCGGCCAGGATCGCTTCGAGGGCCGCCGGCTTGGGCGCACCGTTCAAGAGGTCGAGGTGGAGCGCCACGGTGACCAGCATGCCCTGGCGGAAATCGCCGACCGAGGGCACGAAGATCGGCCGCCGGGCGAGGCCGGCATATTGTTTGATCTCGGGCACATGCTTGTGTTCGAGACCGAGGCCATAGAGCTCGAACTTGGGCGCGGTATGGGCCTCGTAAGCCTCGATCATCGACTTGCCGCCGCCCGAATAGCCGGAGACGGCGTGGACCGCGACCGGATAATCGGCCGGCAGCACGCCCGCCTCGACCAATGGCTTCAGGAGCGCGATGGCGCCGGTCGGATAGCAGCCCGGATTGGCGACATGGGCGGCAGCGGCGATCGCATCGCGCTGCCCCGGCGCCATCTCGGCGAAACCATAGACCCAGCCGGGCGCCACCCGATGCGCGGTCGAGGCGTCGAGGATGCGCGGGGCGTCAGTGCCGAGTTCGGCCGCCAACGCCACGGACTCCCGGGCCGCATCGTCGTGCAGGCACAGAACCACGGCGTCGACCTCGGCCATCAGGGCCTGCTTCGCCTTCGGGTCCTTGCGCTTGTCGGGATCGATCGAGCGGAGTTCGATGCCGGAGACGTCGCGCAGGCGTTCGCGGATGCCGAGGCCGGTGGTGCCCGCCTCGCCGTCGATGAAGACCGTCGCCTTGCCGCCCGACTTGCTCACGCTCGTTCCTCCAGGATGGGGCAGACCTTATAGCGCTACACAGCGCCCGCGGCACGCAACACTTTCATGAAGACGGTGGGCACGCCCACATGGGCGATATGCGCGCGCTGGTGCCATTCCCCGGCGGCGGCGAAATCGCCGACCTTGGCCACTTCGACCGCCAGGACCAGGTGGAAATGGGTGAAAGTGTGTTCGACCGTCTGGTTCAGGCGGCGCCAGTCGGCGGCGAAGGGCGGCTTCGCCAATGCCTCGACTTCCGCCCAATCGCCGCCCGGCACTTCCATCATGCCGCCGAGCAGGCCCTTGGGCGGGCGGCGGCGCAGGAGGACGGCGCCGTCCCTGGCCCTGATCGCCACGAAGGCGGTGCCGAAGCGGGTCGGCCGTTCCGCCTTTTCGGCCTTCAGGGGATAGCGCTGCGCATCGCCCGCCGCGGCCGCCCCGCACCAGCGGGCGACCGGGCAGCGCCCGCACAAGGGCGCCCGCGGCAGGCAGACGGAGGAGCCGAGGTCCATCAGGCTCTGCGCGAAATCGCCCGGACGGTCGGCCGGCACCAGTTCCTGGGTCAGGCGGCGCAGCGTCGGCTTGGCCTTGGGCAGCGGCTCTTGCAGCCGGTGGCAGCGGGCCAGCACCCGTTCCGCATTGCCGTCGACCGCGGCGACCGGACGGCCGAAGGCGATCGCGGCGATGGCGCCCGCGGTGTAGTCGCCGATGCCGGGCAGCTTGGCCAAGCCCTCGGCCGTGTCGGGGAAGCGGCCGCCCTTGGCCGCCACTTCGCGGGCGCAGGCGTGGAGATTGCGGGCGCGGGCGTAATAGCCGAGGCCGGCCCATTCGGCGAGCACGGCTTCGAGCGGGGCGGCGGCGAGGGCCTGCACGGTCGGGAAGCGGGCCAGGAAGCGGACGAATCGCTCCCCCACCGTGGCCACCGTGGTCTGCTGCAGCATGATCTCGGAGAGCCAGACCCGGTAGGGGTCGGCGACCTGCCCCGGCTCGGCCCGCCACGGCAGGCGGCGCCGGTGGCGGTCGTACCAGGCCAGAAGGGCGGGAGTGAATCCCGGTCCCGGCCGGGGCTCGGGAACCTGGAGGGCCAGGGTGAATTCGGAATCGACGGGCGCCATTCCGTGATTAGAGTGTGCCGACCATGGGACGAGCAACAAAGACCTTCGAGCCTTCGCCCGAACGCCGCTTCCGGGCCGAGGCGGCGGCTGCCCGCCTGCCCGCCCTGTTGCGCGCCGCGGTGGGCAAGCGGGGCTTCGCCGCAGCCGAGATCGTCACCCATTGGCCGCTCATCGTGGGCGAGCGGCTGGCCTCCTGCACGGCGCCGGAGCGCCTTCGCTTCGAGCGCGGGGCGAGCGACGGCGGCACGCTGGAGGTTCGGGTCGACGGCCCCCTCGCCCTCGAGATCCAGCATCTGGAGCCGCAGATCCTCGACAAGGTGAACAGTTTCTGCGGCTACCGCGCCGCGGCCCGGCTGAAGATCCTGCGCGGGCGCGTCGAGGCGCCGCCGCCGAAGCGGAAGGCGCCCCCGCCGATCCCTGCCGAGACCGCCGCCGCGATCGACCGCGAGGTTGCCACAATCGAACATCAGTCTCTCCGCGAAGCCCTGGCCAAGCTCGGCCGGGCGATCGCGGCCGAGCACCCGGAAGATCGCCGCCGCTGACGCCGGATTGAATCATCCGCCTTTACGACCCCCAACATCTTGTGGTGAGATGACGCCATGAACACGAGACGTATGATCCTGGCCGGCATGGCCGGTGTTGCAGCGGCAGTCGCCGCCGGACCGTTCGGGGCCACCCCGGCACGGGCGGAAGCGGGCGATTTCGCCGAGGGCACCTTCGTGCTGGGGCCGAAGGACGCGCCCATCACGGTCACCGAATTCGCCTCGATGACCTGCCCGCATTGCGCCCGCTTCACCACCGACACCTTCCCTGAGGTGAAGAAGCGCTTCATCGACACCGGCAAGATCCGCTTCATCTTCCGCGACTTCCCGCTGGACGGCGTGGCGCTGCGCGCGTCGATGCTGATCCGCTGCACCGGGCCGGAGAAGGCGGAAGGCTTGGTCGATCTGGTGTTCCGCAGCCAGGGGGCCTGGGCCCGCGCGGCGGATCCGGTCGCCGCGCTGAAGCAGACCATGCGCCTCGCCGGCTTGGGCGAGACCCAGGCGGATGCCTGCCTGGCCGACGAAGCCCTGAAGATGGCCGTCGCCCAATCGCGCTATTCGGCCGAGAAGGACTTCCAGATCAGCTCGACCCCGAGCTTCGTGATCGGCAGCAAGGTCAAATCGGGCGAGATGACGATCGACGAATTCACCCAGTTCCTGACCGAGAACGGCGTGAAGCCGTAATCGGAGACGAGCCGAGGCGGCGCCCACGCCGCCCGGCGACCAAGCGCTGAACACCTTCAAGGGCCGTTGAGGCCCCGCGAAGCCTCAGCGAAGCGAGCCAAAGGCGGCGGACGCCGCCGCCCGGCGACTGAGGGCTGAACACCCCAAGGGCCACTACGGCCCCGCGGAGCTTCAGCGGAGCGAGCCAAGCGCGCGGATGCGCGCGCCCGGCGATTGAGGGCATCGAGCAATGGTCCAGTTCACGAAACTGCGCCTTTCGGGATTCAAATCCTTCGTCGACCCGACCGAACTGGTGATCCAGCCGGGCATGACCGGGATCGTCGGGCCGAACGGCTGCGGCAAGTCGAACCTGCTCGAAGCGCTGCGCTGGGTCATGGGCGAAACCTCGGCCCGGCTGATTCGCGGCTCCGAGATGGACGACGTCATCTTCGCCGGGACCTCGAAGCGGCCGGCGCGGAATCTGGCCGAAGTCTCCCTCGTGCTCGACAATGCCCAGCGCAAGGCGCCCGTCGCCTTCAACGACCATGAAGAGCTGGAGATTTCGCGCCGGATCGAGCGCGAGGCGGGCTCGGCCTACCGGATCAACGGCAAGGATGTTCGGGCGCGCGACGTCCAGCTCCTGTTCGCCGATGCTTCGGTCGGCTCGCGCTCGCCCGCCCTGGTGGGCCAGGGCCGCATCGGCCTGATCATCAACGCCAAGCCGGGCGACCGGCGCCAGATCCTGGAAGAGGCGGCCGGCATCTCCGGCCTGCATTCGCGCCGGCACGAGGCGGAACTGCGCCTGAAGGCGGCGGAGAACAATCTGACCCGCGTCGACGACGTGATGGGCCAGCTCACCAACCAGTTGAACGCCCTGAAGCGCCAGGCCCGCCAAGCGACCCGCTACCGGAACGTCCAGGCCCAGATCCGCAAGGGCGAAGCGGTCGCCCTGCACCTCCGCTGGCTCGAGGCCGAAGCCGCCCTGGCGGAGGCGCGGCGCGACCTCGCTCATGCCCAGGACGCCGTCCGGGTGGCGACCGAACAGGCCGCCCATGCGGTCAATGTCGAGAACCGCTCGGCCGAGCAGATCGCGCCCTTGCGGGCCGAAGAGGCGCGCACGGCGCAGATCCTGCACAAGCTGGTGGTCGAGCGCGACGGTCTGGCGCTGGAAGAGCGGCGCGCCCGCGAAGCCCTGTCCCGCCTCGCCCAGGCGATCGAAACGATCGACCGCGATGCCGGCCGCGAAGACCTGCTGGCCTCCGACGCAAAATCCGCGGTCGAGCGGCTGGAAGACGAGCGCCTGCGCCTCGAAGACGCGGAAGCCGATTCAGGCGATACCGCCGAGACCGCGGAAGCCCAGGTCGCCGAGGCGGCCGAGCGGCTGCAAGCGCGCGAAGCCGAACTGGACGCCGCCAACCGCGAACTCGCGGCGATCGAAGCCAAGCGCCAGAGCCTGGAGCGCGAGATCCGCGATGCCGGTGCCCGCCTGGAACGGCTGGCCGCCGCCAAGGCCGAGGTCGAGGCGGGCGAACGCCGCCTGGCCGAAGACCAGGCGCGCGCCGCCGACCTGAACGCCTTGGCCGAACGGCTGGAAATGAGCCAAGCCGCGCTCGAAGCCGTGCAGGACCAGTTGGCCGATGCCGAATCGGCCCGTGCCGGCGCCCTGGTCGACGAGACCGAGGCGCGCGAGGCGCTGCGCCTGGCCGAAGCCGCGGCCGGCCGGGTCGCGGCCGAAGAAAAGGCCCTGGCCGGCC
>JAYSCC010000206.1:4249-5838 GCA_041915065.1 Zavarzinia sp. | reverse complement strand
GAAGGCGTTCGGCTGGGCGCTGTCGACGATATAGACGCGCGGCATGGGCAGGCCGGCATTGTCGGCCAGGCGGGCGACGATGGCGTGGAGGCGCGGCGCCTGTTCCGGCCCCACTTCCTGGGCGCCATACATGGACAGCACCATGCGGTCGGCGTTCCAATAGGTGAAGGCATTCATCGCCGCCGCCACCACGAAGGCGATGACCAAGCCCTGCTGGCCGGCGATCAGCCAGCCGACCGCGAGAAACAGGCCGGTCATGGCGGCGAGAAGCAGGGCGGTACGGGCGTAACCCACGGATGTCTCCCACAGTGAACTGGAACGGCCGGACGGCCCGGCTCGGTAGAGATGTGGGATCTCCCCGCGCCGGGTCAAGCCGAGGTTATGTTCGATAAAATCGAACAATTCGAGCAATACAATGAATTTTTGTGAATAGACGCCGGCTGCCAGGATCGCCCTGCAAGCAAGGAGACGATCGTGACCGCCGCAGCCGCAACGCCTATCGGGCGCTTTTCCCTTCCCACCCTGGTGCCGGGCCTGCTGCTGACCGGGGTGATCGCCGGGGGCGCCTTCGCGCTCCGCCAATTGCCCGGGCTCGGCATCTTCAGCCCGATGATCCTGGCGATCGTGATCGGCATCGGCTTCCACAATCTGCTGGGCACGCCGCGCGCGGCCAAGGCCGGCATCACCTTCGCCCTGAAGCGGGTGTTGCGCTTTGCCATCATCCTGCTCGGCCTGCAACTGACCGCGGCCCAGGTAGCGGAGGTCGGCATCGGCGGTATCGCGGTGATCGCGGCCACCCTGGCCGCGACTTTCGGCTTCACGCTGTGGCTCGGCCGTCGGCTCGGTGTCGAGCGCAAGCTGGCGGAACTGATTGCCGCCGGCACCTCGATCTGTGGTGCTTCCGCCGTCTTCGCCGTCAATACGGTGACCGAGGCGAGCGACGAGGACGCCGCCTATGCCGTCGCCTGCGTCACCATCTTCGGCACGCTCGCCATGTTCCTCTATCCCCTGGTGCCGGGCCTGCTGCACCTCTCGCCCCATGCTTACGGCCTGTGGAGCGGCGCCTCGATCCACGAGATCGCCCAGGTGGTCGCCGCCGCCTATCAGGACGGGCAGGAAGCGGGCGAATTCGGAACGATCGCCAAGCTCTCCCGCGTCGCCATGCTGGCCCCGGTCGTCCTGCTGCTCGGCTTCGCGGCGCGGCGCGGGCGGCCCGGCCACGTCAGCCGGAAGAAGGCGCCGATGCCGTGGTTCGTGCTCGGCTTCATCGCCATGGTCGGGCTGAACAGCGTCGTCACCGTCCCGGCCGAGGCCAAGTCCTGGATCGTCTCGGCGACCGCCTTCCTGCTCTCGATGGCGCTCGCCGCCATGGGGCTGGAAACCAGTGTCGCCAAGCTGCGCGCCAAGGGGCCGCGGCCCCTGCTGCTCGGCTTCCTGGCCTTTCTCTTCATCGCGGGCTTCGCGCTGGTGGCGGTCGAACTGACCGCCTGATCGGATCCGGACTCAGGCTGCCCCGGATCGGACGGCGTGCGCCGCGGTGGCGATTTCCTCGACCCGGTGCCAGTCGATGCCCTGGTGTTGTTCGAGGG
>JAYSCC010000206.1:0-4213 GCA_041915065.1 Zavarzinia sp. | reverse complement strand
ATCCCCCGGGGCCAGCAGGATCAGCGGCCTGAGATTGCCGTCGCGGAGCTGGAGCTGGCAGGCGACATGCTCGGGTTTCGGATAGCCGTCGAGCCAGGACGCCAATTCGCCGTCCAGCGGCGCGTCACCCGGGGGGACCGGATCGTTCCAATGGTCGAGGACATGGCCGAACTCTGCTGCGCCAACGGCGACCCAGATGCCCCAGGTCAGGCATTCGTCGCTGCCCGTGATCGGGATTTCGAGGCAGCCCCGGACATAGAAGGATTTCCGGTCGATCATGCAGAGGTCTTCGGAGAGCCTCGCTCGCGACTCCCGTCCGGCTTCCGGCAGGGCGAACCAGTCGCTCGGCGCCGTGGTGCCGTAATCCAGGGGCAGGCCTTCGAAACTCCGGCCGCAGCAGGCACAGGTCCAGGCCATGGCGGCCCTCCCTCGTTCTCGTTGCCGGCGAGGGTAGTGCCGAAGAAGAGGGTTTTCAGCCGGCAAGTGTGTCGCAGTCGGCCAAGCGGGCCTATGCTTTCGTCGAAGCTTCCGCTCTGATGGCGGCCGAAATCAGCGCCCGGCGACCATGACCCTCGAACAATTGCGCATCTTCGTCGCAGTCGCCGCCCGGGAACATCTGACTCGGGCCGCGGCCGAACTGAACCTGACCCAATCGGCGGTCAGTGCCGCCGTCGCGGCGCTGGAGGCGCGCCATGCCACGCGGCTGTTCAACCGGGTCGGCCGGCGCATCGAGCTGACCGCGGCCGGCCGCCTGTTCCTGGCCGAGGCGCGCGCGGTGCTGGCGCGCGCCGTCCAGGCCGAGGCGGTGCTGAACGACCTGGCCGGCCTGCAGCGCGGCAGTCTCGCCGTCGCGGCCAGCCAGACCGTGGGCAATTACTGGCTGCCGGCGGTGCTGCATCGTTTCCGTCGCGCCCATCCGGCGGTCACCGTCGGTCTTTCCATCGGCAATACGGAACAGGTCGCCCGCCTGGTGCTCGAAGGGGCGGCGGAACTCGGCGTGGTCGAAGGGGCGGTGGACGAGCCGGCCCTGCACGCCCTGCCGGTGGCCGAGGATGAACTGGTCCTGGTGGCGAGCCCGGCTCTGGCCCCGGCGGCACCGCCCACGGCAGCGCTGTTGAAGACCTTGCCTTTCGTCCTTCGCGAGGCCGGCTCGGCGACCCGCACGCTGGGTCTCGAAGCCCTCGGCCTCGCGGTCGAGGATTTGCAGGTGATCCTGGAACTGCCCTCGAACGAGGCGGTCCGGGTCGCGGTCGAGGATGGCGCCGGCCTCGCCGTGCTGTCGCGCCAGGCGGTGGCGGGGTCGCTGGAAGCCGGCACCCTGGTCCGGCTCGATCGCGACGTCGGCCGGCGGCGCTTCTATGCCCTGCATCACAAGGAACGCCGGCCCGAAGCCGCCGCCGCCGCGCTGCTCGACCTGATGCAGCGGACCTAGCGCTCCCTGGCCAGCGCCAGCCAGGCGCGCGCGGCATGGGAGAGATAGCCGCCGCGCCGCCAGGCCAGGGCCATGTCCCAATCGGTATCCGGCTCGTCGAGGGCCGCCAGGTGGATGCCCGGGCGCTTCTGTTGCTCGGCGATCATGCGGGGCAGGAAGGCGACGCCGAGGCCGGCGGCGACCAGGGCGGCGATGAAATCGATCTGGCCGCTGCGCGCCGCCTCGACCGGCGTGAAACCGCTGCGCTGGCAGGCGCCGATGATCACGGCATTCAAGGCGAAGCCGCCTTCGAACAGGATGAAGGGCGTCTCGCGGAGCTGGGCCAGCGTCACCCTCGCGGCGCCGGTCAGGGCATGGCCGGGCGGGATCAGGGCATAGAGCGGTTCGCGCCGCGCCGGCTGCCAGTCGAATTCAGGGCCGAGCGGCAACAGGGTGGCGATCAGTTCGACCTCGCCCGCCATCAGCAATTCTTCGAGCCTTTTCGAGCCGTGTTCGACCAGGCGGATGGCGACGCCCGGATAGCGCTGGCGAAATCCCGCGAAGAGCGGCGCGAAGAGCACGCTCGAGCCGAGCGGCGGCAGGCCGAGGCGGAGTTCGCCGCGCCGAAGGCCGCGCAGGTCGTCGATCTCGCGCAGCAAGTCGTCCCGTTCCGTGAGCAGGACGAGGGCGCGGCGATAGACGATCTCGCCCGCCGCGGTCAGCACAGGGCGGTGGCCGGTGCGGTCCAGCAGCACGACGCCCAGCTCGTCTTCGAGCTGCTTCACCGCCTTGGAGACGGTCGGCTGGGTGGCGAAGACCACCTTGGCGGCTTGCGAGAAACCGCCCTGGCGGACCACCTCGACAAAGGCGCGGAGCGTGCGGAGTTGCATGGCTGAATTCCAGAATGGAATGAAAAACATTCCAACAATTCATTTTATCTATAGCACGCGACGCCCAAAATGAAGGGGATCCGAAGGAACCCCGTCATGACTGCCCGTCGCCTGCCTCTCCGCCTCCGTGCCCTGCTGCGGCAAAGCCGCCTGGTGCAGCTCGCCTTGATCGGCGGCTTCTGGTGGTTCGGCACGCTGGTGGCGGGCTGGTCCGGCCTGCCGGTGCCGGGCGGGGTGATCGGCATGGTGGCGGTGCTCGCCCTGCTGCTGGCCAAGGGGATCCGCCCGGGTACGATCCGGCGCGGCGCCGATCTCCTGCTCGCCGACATGCTGCTGTTCTTCGTTCCCGCCGTCATGGGGCTGCTCGACCACCGGGAATTCCTCGGTCCGCTCGGCCTCGAACTCTTGGGCGCCATCCTGCTCGGCACCCTGCTGGTCATGGCCGGCACGGCCCTGGCGGTCGAGGCGGTCCAGCGTCTGCAGGTGCGCCATGAGCGCTGAATTCGCCCTGTTCTTCTGGCCGGCGGCGACCATCGCCGGCTATCTCGCCTGCCGCGCCGCCTATCGGCGCAGGGCGGCCTGGTATCTGTCGCCGTTGCTGACCACGCCGCTGCTGCTGATCGCCCTCGCGGTCGGGCTTCATGCCTCCTACGGCGATTATCTGGCCGGCAGCCATGTCCTGATGGCCATGGTCGGGCCGCTCACCGTCGCCTTCGCTTTGCCGATCTATGACCAGCGGGCGGTGATCCGGCGGAACTGGCTGGCACTCTCGGTCGGTGTCGGGGTCGGCAGTATGATCGCCATCGGCTCGGGCTACGGCCTCGCCCGGCTGCTCGATTTCGCGCCGGAACTGCGCCAGAGCCTGCTGCCGCGTTCCGTCACCATGCCCTTTGCCATGAATGTCTCCGGCCATGTCGGCGGCATTCCGGAACTGACCGCGGTCTTCGTCATGATCACCGGGATCGCCGGGGCGGCGATGGGCGATGTCCTGCTGAAGCTGCTGCCGCTTCGTTCCGCCATGGCGCGGGGCGCGCTGTTCGGCATGGGCGCGCACGGCGCGGGCGTCGCCAAGGCGCGCGAGGTCGGCGCCGAGGAAGGCTCGGTCGCCGGTCTCGTGATGATCATGGCGGGCCTCGCCAATGTGGCGCTGGGCCCGCTGATCATCCACCTCTTCGCCTGACGGATCAGGCGGCCGACCAGGCGACCTGCAACTCCTCGCGGAAGGCGAAGCGGAGCAGGTGGCTGGTGATCACTTCCTGGAGCCGGCCGAGGGCATCGCCGTCGCCCGCCTCGGCGGTCAGGTAGAGCGTGTCCTCCGCCGCGGCCAAGCGGCAGGTGCCGAGGTCCGGAAAGTCGATCCGGCCCCGGCGGTTGTCGGTCGCCAGCTCGGTCGGCACCTTGTGGCCGAAATGCTTGCAGAGCTGGCCCAGGTAGCGCCGGGCCGAGGCGGTGGCGATGTCGGTTTTTGCCTGCATCGGTGCCTCCCTCAAGCTCGTTCGACCGCCTGTGCGGCGGCGTCGATCGCTTCGGCCATGGCCCGGATCGCCGCCTCGTCCGGCCGTCCGCGGCCGAGCTTCAGGCGGAGCGCCAGTTTCAGGTTTTCCATGGCGCGCAGGATCGGGGCCGGCGGGCCGTCGCCGTGGATCGCCCGGACCTCGCCCATGCGGGCGAAGAGGGCGTCGACCATGCCCTTGTTGGCGGCCAGGAAGTCCTGCCCCGCGGGCGTGATGGCATAGAGCTTCTTGCCCTCGGCACTTTCGGTGACCGTGGCATGGCCCAGTTCCTCGAGCAGGGTCAGGGTCGGATAGACCACGCCCGGGCTCGGGCTGTACTGGCCGCCCAGGGCTTCCTCGATCGCCTTGATCACTTCATAGCCATGGCGCGGCTTTTCCGCGATCAGGCCGAGCACCAC
>JAYSCC010000205.1:0-5854 GCA_041915065.1 Zavarzinia sp. | reverse complement strand
CATGATCATGTAGATGGCACCGGCCGGGATCGTCAGCGTGATGTCGTCGAGGCCGACGACATGGCCGGTCTCGGCAAGGATCTGCTGCTTTCCCGCCCCCTGCTCGAGCAGGCGCAACGCCTTGTCCGGCGCCTTGCCGAAAATCTTGTAGAGCGACCTGACCGTGATGCGGTCCATTCCACCATCCTCCGCCCTGTTCCCCTGGGGGCAGGCGCATCATGTGCGACGACGGGCCGTCTCGCGGGCCCGGGCTTCGTCTTCTTGTTACAATTAAAATCGGCGACGGCGGCGACCGTCTTCCGTCGAGACCGAGGAGGCACCGCCATCCCCGCTACTACGAACAGAAGCATGTGGCCGGACCTCGGGTGCGTGCATAATTCGCGGGTCTCCGTCCTTACCGGCACCTTGTCCCATGACTTCGCCGCTTCCGGCTCCCGCCCTGCTGATCGTCGACATGCAGAACGATTTCGTCCGGGTCGGGGCGCCCCTCGAAGTGCCCGCCTCGCGTGCAACCATTCCGGTCATCGGCCGTCTGGCGACGGCCTTCCGCGGTGCCGGCCGGCCGGTGATCTTCACCCGCTATGTTGCCGATGCCTTCTATCGCCCGTTGGCCGACCGTCTGCCCTGGATCCGCCTGCTCGAGCCGCCGGTCGAAGCCTGCGTGCCGGGCCGCACACGGCATTACCCGGACCTCGGGGCGATGCGGGAGGGGATCGCCGTGATCGACGAACTGGTGCCCCATGACGGGGACCTGGTGCTCGACAAGATCTACTACAGCGCCTTCCATCGCACCGACCTCGACGACCGGCTGAGGGCGCTCGGGGTGGGCAGCCTCGTCGTGGTCGGCACGGTCACCGAAATGTGCGTCGAGGACACAGCGCGCCACGCCGTTCACCACGGCTATCCGACCATGATCGTGCGCGACGCCGTTTCCTCCGGATCGGCGGAAGGCGAGGCCGCGGCCCTGACCGCCTTCGAACGGAATTTCGGCTGGGTAGCGGACAGCGCGGCCGTTCTCGGCCTGCTCGCGCCGGCCGCCTGACCGGCCCGTCACCGGAGCGGCGAGAAGTCGGTCGGGACCAGGATCCGGTTCTGCATGGTGTCGATCGTCTGGGTCAGGCGCTTGGTGAAGGCACGCCAGCGTGGATCGGCGGCCAGCCGTCGGCGGCGTTCCGCGCGGTCTTCGAGGTCGGCATAGGCCCAGAGATGGACGACGTGGTTGAGATCGCCGATCTCGGTCTGGAAATAGCCGATCAGAGTGCCGAGGATGGGTTGCTGGATGGCCAGGCCTTCGTCGCGCACCAGGGCGAGGTATTCCGCCATATGCCCGGCCTTGATGCGGTAGCAGCGTTCCTCGACGATCATTGGGCGGCTTCGGTCTCGGCGGCGAAGTCGGCGCGGGCCTTGCGGGCGGTGCGGAAGGCTTCGACGCCGGCGGGAATGCCGCAATAGACGGCGATCTGGATCAGTGCCGCCCGCAATTCGTCGTCGGTCAGGCCGTTGCGCATCGCGCCCTTGAAGTGGATCTCGAACTCGTGCATCCGGCCGAGGGCGGCAGTCATGCCGAGGTTCAGCAGGCTCCGCTGTTTGCGGTCCAGGCTCCCGTCGGTCCAGCACAGGCCCCAGCAATATTCGCCGACGACATCCTGGAACGGCCTCGAGAAGTCGTCCGCCCCGGCCAGGGCCCGGTCGACATAGTCGTCGCCCAGCACGGCCCGGCGCACCGCCATGCCGTGTTCACGCAGGTCCTTGTCCATGGAGGTCCTCCTCGTTCAGGAAATCGCCGATCAGCCGGGCCAGCACATCCGGCACCTCGTTCGGCAGGGAATGGCGCAGCCCGGGCAGGATCTCGAGCCGGGCGACGGGAATCCGCTCGGCCATCAGCCGGGCCATGCGGGGGTTTGAACCCTGGTCCTCCGAGCCGGTGACGATCAGGGTCGGAGCCGCGATCTCGTGCAACCGGTCGCCGAAGTCGGTCTCGGCCAGCACGCGGTAGGCCGCCGCATAGCATTCGGGATCATTGGCGGCGTTGCGCGCGCGGAGCTCGGCCATCAGGCTGGGATTGGCCGCCTGGAAGGCTTCCGTGAACCAGCGGCCGACCGAGGAATCGTAATGACCGCCGGCGACGCTCTCCGTGAGGGCGGCGAGACGGGCGGCGACGCGCGCCTTCTCGTCGGCGTTGCGCCCGGCGACCGTGCTGAGCAGGACGAGGCGACGGATCCGCGCGGGCCAGGCCAGGGCGGCATATTGGGCGACGAGCCCGCCCAGCGAGAAACCAACCAGATCGAAGCGCTCGAAACCGACATGATCGACCAGGCGGCGGAGGTCGCCTGCCAGATCCGCGATTTCGTAGCGGCCTTTGATCTTCTCGGAACGGCCGTGGCCGCGCTGGTCGTAGCGCAGGATGCGGAAGTCCGGCAGCAGTGGCGGGATCACCCGATCGAAGGCTTCGAGATAGGAGCCGACGCCATGGATGAAGACGAGGGGGCGATGCCCCTCGCCGTCGAGTTCATAGCGAAGCGCGGGGGCGCCGTCCGACAGGATCATTCGCCCGCCGCCCGCCTGGCCATGAGTTCGGCCTCCCGGTGCTCGGCGGCGAGGCGCCGGTCCCTTTCCCGTGCGGCGAAGACCGGCAGAACTTCGTCGATCAGCAATTGCAGGGACTTCTTCTGGGCCTCGAAGGGCAGGCCGAAGGACATGCCGGCGCAGAACAGATCGACCCCCGCCGCCTCGTAGGGCAGCAGCTTCTCGATGATCTCGTCCGGGGTTCCGAACATCATGTTCGCGCGCACGCTGTCGGCGTCATATTCGGCGCGGTTGCGGACCTTCTCGTAATCGACGGCCTCGGGGAAGCCGTTGCGGACCGTGGCGATATTCTGGAACAGGTTCTCGAAATAGCGGCCGTAGTTCATGGAGCTGCGGACGGCGACCTCGGCCCCTTCGGGCTGGTCGTAGACGCAGGTCCGGCGCAGCATCAGGAAACGGGGGCGGGGCACCGTCGGATTGGCGGCCAGGGCCGTCTCGAACTTGTCGCGCAGGATACCGACCTCGGACATGGGCCGGGCCAGCGGCGTCGACATGATGTTGCAGCCGTTCTTGATCGCCCAGTCGAAGGTGTCGGGATCGCGTGCCGCGACCCAGATCGGCGGGTGCGGCGTCTGTACCGGCTTCGGCGTCGCGGTCACTTCGGGGAAGGACCAGTATTTGCCTTCATGTGCATAGTCCCCGGCCCAGAGGCCGCGGATCGCGGGCAGGATCTCGCGCAGGCAGGCGCCGCCTTCCTGCTGCGGCATGCCGTCCGCCATGCGGTCGAACTCGTATTGGTAGGATCCCCGCGCGAGGCCGAGTTCAAGCCTTCCGCCCGACAGGAGGTCGCACAGGCCCGCCTCGCCGGCGAGACGGATCGGGTTCCAATAGGGCGCGGTGACGGTCGCCGTGCCGAGGCGGATGCGCTCGGTATGCGCCGCCCACCAGATCAAGCTGGCGAAGGGATTGGGCGAGATCGTGCATTCGATGGTGTGATGCTCGGGGCTCCAGACCGTCTCGAAACCGCCGGCGTCCGCCATCTTGACCAGGGTCAGCACATTCTCGGCCGCGGTGCGCGGATCGTCCTTCGGACTGAAGCGTTCCATGTGGAGGGCGAGGGAGAATTTCATCTCGTTGTTCTTTCCTGTCGTTCAGCGCAGGCGGATGACGAAGGGGTCCTGGGTGGCCCCGGAGTAATCGATGACGACGTTCTTCACGCGCGAGAATTCGCGCATGACCTCGAAGCCGCCACGCTTGCCGTAACCGCTGTCCTTGAAGCCGCCCGCGGGCGACATGAAGGCCGCGGAGCGATAGGTGTTGATCCACACCGTGCCGGCGTCGACGTTCCGGGCGAAGCGCAGGGCCCGATCGATATCGCGGGTCCAGATGCCCGAGGCGAGGCCGTAGCGGGTGTCGTTGGCGAGGCGGATCAGATCGGCGTCGTCGGTGAAGGGGGTGACGCCGACGACGGGGCCGAACAGCTCGTCACGCATGAAGGCCATCTCGTTGCGGGCGTCGGCGAGCACGGTCGGGGCGTAGTACCAGCCGCGCTCGAGATCGCCGCCCTGGGGCCGGTTGCCGCCGGAGACCAAACGGGCGCCCTCGCGCACGGCACCGGCGACATGACCCTCGATCTTGGCGAGCTGGGCGGCGAGGGCGAGGGGGCCGATCTCGGTTTCTTCGGCCAGGGGATGGCCGATCCGGATCGCCTCGGTGCGGGCGGCGAGGCGATCGATGAATTCGGGATAGGCCGCGGCTTCGACGAAGCAGCGCGATCCAGCGATGCAGGTCTGGCCGGCGGCGGCGAAGACACCGGCGACGACACCGTTGACGGCCCGGTCGAGATCGGCGTCCGCCATCACGACATGGGGCGACTTGCCGCCCAGTTCGAGATTGCAGGGCACGAGATGCGAAGCGGCGTTGGTCGCGACCTTGCGGCCCGTCTCCGGGCTGCCGGTGAAGACGATCTTGGCGACCCCGGGGTGACGGGTCAGGGCGTCGCCCGCGGTATGGCCGTAACCGGTGACGACATTGACGACGCCGGGCGGGAAGCCCGCTTCCTCGAAGAGTTCGGCGAAGGCCAGGATCGAGGCCGAAGCATGCTCGGACGGCTTGATCACGACGGTGTTGCCGATCGCGAGGCAGGGCGCCAGGGTGCCGGTCAGCAGCATCAGGGGCGAATTCCACGGCACGATCATGCCGACGACGCCGAGCGGTTCGCGCAGTGTCAGATTCAGCATGTCGAGCTTGTTCACGGGGATCGTGTCGCCCTGGAGCTTGTCGGCCATGCCGGCGAAATAATGGTAGCTGTCGGGCAGGGCGCGGAGCTGGGCGCGCATTTCGCGGATCAGCTTGCCGTTGTCGCGGGTTTCGATCTCGGCCAGGCGGTCGCCGTATTGGCCGACCAGTTCCGCCAGGCGCCGGATCATGCGGCCGCGATCGGTCTGGGTCAGGCGCTTCCAGGCGGGGGCGCGGAACGCGGCCGCGGCCGCGGCGACGGCGGCGTCGATGTCTTCCGCACCGCCATCAGCGGCTTCGTACCAGGGCTCGGCTGTCGTGGGATCGAAGCTCGGCAGATATCGGCCGGAACGGGGTTCAACCCAGTTCCCGCCGATCAAAAGGCCTTGCCGCGTGCCTTCGATGGTGCTGACGGCGCGTTCCATGCGGGCGCTTCTCCTCGGGTCTCGATGTCGTGACCCTAGCGCCCGGCGATTCCGGGTTCTTCCGACCGTCCGAAGGAGAAGCGCGCCTCGCCATCCTACGGCGCGAGGGAAGCGGCCTCAGACTTCCGGGCTGCCGGCGTCCTTGGCCAGAATGTCGTTGAAGCGGATGGCGAGTTCGAGGGCGAAGCGCTTTTCCGGCGTGTCCGTCTCGATGCCGAAGAGTTCCGCCATCCGCGACAGCCGGTAGCGGAGCGTGGTGACGTGAAGGCCCATGGCGTCGGCGCAAGCCTGGCTGCGGCAGCTCTGTTCGAGGAACGTCTTCAGGGTCGCGAGATAGGCGCTGTCATGTGCCACATCATGGGCGACCAGGGGACCGATGGTCGCCTCGACGAAGCCGCGCACCTCACGCGTGTCCGCCGCCGAGAGGAGGACTGGAAAGGGCCCGAGATCGCGGGCCGAGATCAAGCCCCGGCGGTCGAAGCGGCAGGCGAGCTGGCGTACCCTCTCGCATTCACGCCAGGCGAGGGGGTAATCGGACAGCGCCTGACAGACGTCGGAGACGACGACGATCGGCTTCTGGCCGGCGATCCAGCGCGCCTCCTCCATCAGGCGGCGCAGGAGGGGCTTCATGCGGCCTTCGTCCGGGCCTTCACGGCTCTCGATCC
>JAYSCC010000204.1:0-5877 GCA_041915065.1 Zavarzinia sp. | reverse complement strand
CAGCTCGAGCTGGCGGTTGGCTGCCGTTGCTCGCGCGAGCATATCGCCTCCGTGCTCGCCCGATTTTCGCCCGAAGATCGTGCGGACATGGCGGTGGATGGCCGAATCGTGGTCACCTGCGAATTCTGCAACGCCGGCTTCGCCTTCGACCCTGCGACGGTGGAGCCCTGACGAGGAGCGCCCGATGATCTCGCGCCGTGAATTGCTCGTGGCTGTGCCGGTCCTCGGCCTCGCCGCCTGTTCCCACGATCCGGCGCCGAGCTTCCCGGCCTTCCGCTTCGAAGGCACGCCCCTGCTCTTCAACCTGGCCGACATTTCGATCGACAACCGCTTCTCGCCCTTGGGCGAGGGGCATATCGAGGCGGATTTCGACGTCTCGCCCGAGACCGCACTGGAAAATTGGGTGGGCGACCGGCTCCAGGCCGCGGGCAGTAGCGGCCGACTGGTCGTCACCGTGACCGATGCCTCGGCCGTGCAGGAGCGGCTCTCCACCACCAACGGGGTCGAGGGCCTGTTCCGCGACGAGCAGGGCTTCAAGATCACCGTCCGCCTGGGTGTCGACTTCGTGGCCGACGATCCGGGCCGGCTCAGCACCGCGCGCACCCATGTCGAGGTCGAGACGTTCAAGACCCTGGCCAAGGACGTCTCTTTCACCGAGCGCCGCCAAGCCTATTACAGCCTCTCGCGCGGGCTGATCGACGATTTCGACGCCAAGGCCGTGCCGGCCCTGCGCCAGCATTTCCGCCTCTTCCTCGGCTGATCAGGCGAGCATCCGGTCGCGCCCTTCCGCCTTGGCGCGGTAGAGAGCGGCATCGGCCCGGCCGAATAGCGTGGCGGCCGGCATGCCCGGCTCCATGGCTGCGAGGCCGATGCTGACGGTGACATGCGGGGCCGCACTGTTGGTCGTGTGGCCAATCGCCAGGTCCCGCACCGCTTCCAGCACGCGCCGCGCCACCTCAGTGGCACCGCCAGTGTCGCTGCCGCCCAGGATCAGTGCGGATTCTTCACCGCCGATGCGGGCCGCGACATCGCCTGGACGCCGCGCCGCATGGCGGATCGCTCCGGCCACCCGGCGCAGGCAGTCGTCCCCGGCCTGATGGCCATAAGTGTCGTTGTAGCGCTTGAAATGGTCGACATCGATCAGCAGAAGGCTTACCGGCTCGTCGCCGCGGCGGCGCGCCTGGCGCAGGGCCGCTTCGATCTGGCGGTCGAAATGGCGGCGGTTGTAGAGGCCGGTCAGCTCGTCGACGGTCGCCTGAGTTTCCAGGCGGGCGTTGAGCCGGATGATGCGGGCATAGAGCCAGGTCAGCTCGCGCAGATAGACCGCCAGCACCGAGAGCGCCGAGAGGATGGCGATGCAGCGCGCCGTATACCAGCCGAGGGAGAAACGTGCCCCGGCCTCCAGCGTCAACAGGACATCGACCAGGGAGGCGAGCGTGCCCATGGCAAGGCCCAGGGCGATCATGGTGCGCCCGCGCATGACGGCGAAGACGGCGGTGACGGCGCAGAGGTTGAGCACCACCACCGCGATGGCAGCGGTGGAACGGCGCAAGCTGGCATAATCGCGCCCGTCGATCAGGTTCGGCAGGTTCTCGCTCTCCGCCGTCACCAGCCAGAGGAAGAACCCGGCTAGCCCCGCGGCCAGGAGGGTGGCGGCCATGCTATGCAGGATCGAGAGATGGCCCCGGGGCCGCCCGCGGTCGAACCAGGCGGCGATCATGGAGGCGAGGACGAAGGCGGGAAAGCCCCCGTGCCACAGGACCCACAGCCAGATGGCGCTCTGCGGTCCGGCGCCGAACAGGCCTTGGGGCGCGACCACGCCGGGAAAAACCATCATCTGGGCGCTGACCACCGCCGCGACATAGGCATAGCCGGCGCCGAGCCAGAGCAGGTGGCGCTGCCCCGCCAGCGGGACATGGGCGAGAATGATGTAGCCGGTCAGCAGATTGATGACGATCACCGCCATCGCATAGGCGGGCAGAAAGGCGTCGATCGCCGTCAGCGGCAGGTCGGCATGGGCGAAGGCGAAGGCCGTGGGTAGCGCGAGGAAGGCGACGACTCCGGCGAAGATCAGCCGGTGGTGAGGTGCTGCCTCTTCTTCGAGCAGAATGCTGCGCCCTGTCATTTTGTCGTGTGCAGCCTTTGCCAGTGACCCCGGGGCCATCCTACCCGGCATAGCCGGCGATGTTGAGGCCGCATGATGCTCGCTGCCCAGAGGTAGGACCGGACTGGAGGTTTTGGGGGGCGACCGGCGGGGGGCGTCGTGCTCCGGCCCTCAATGCGCCTCGGGCGTGATGTCGCAGTGACCCATGGCTTTGCCGCTCGGTCCGTCGCAGGAGCGGCTGCAATTGCTCATGGTGCGGCAGGTGCCGTCCAGCGCGGTGCGGCCCGATTGCCGCCAATCCCAATGATCGCAGGCGGAGAGGCCGCCGAGGGCCGGCAGGCCCAGCACCAGGATCATCAGACGACGTCTCATGCTTCGTCCTCCACCACCTGCAACAGATCGCCCGGCGTGCAGCCGAGCTGCCGGCACAGGGCTTCCAGGGTCTCGAAACGGATGCCCTTCACCTTGCCCTGCTTGAGCAGGGAGAGATTGGCTTCGGTAATGCCGATGGCGGCGGCGAGATCCTTGGATTTCATCCGTCGTTCCGCCATCACGCGGTCCAGGGTGACGCGGATCGCCATCAGACGAATTGGGCGTTCTCTTCCGCCGCCCGTGCACCTTCGGCCATGATGGCGCCGACGATCCAGGCGCCGCCGGCGACCAGCAGGGCGACGAGCTGGTTGCTGTCGAGCCCGATGGCGAGCTGACGCTGCCCCGCCGGCATGCCCAGGGTGAACAGCACCGAGAGGACCGGCGTCGACAGGAAGGAGGCCACCACGGCGGCGGCGATCCAGGCGCCGAAGCGGCTGAAATGGCGGGCGTTCTCGCGCGTCAGCGCCTGACCCCGGGCGAAATTGCCGAAACAACGGCCGAGGTGATGCAACCCCGTGACCAGCAGGGCGACGGAAACGAGCGTGACGGCCACACCCGCGTGGCGCTGCCAGGGCGCCACCGTCGACGGATCGAAGGCCACGACCGCAGCACCGGGCACCCGGGCGATGGCAAGGAGATCGGTCGCCGACGCCAGTTCGCCGTAGAGCACGACGGCGATCGGCAGCAGCACCATGACCGCCCGGGTGAGATAGGCGAGCACGGCCGCCCGCCGGCGCAGACGCACGTAGTCGACGACATCTTGATCTGTCATGGCTCTTCTCCCGCCGTGATGACGACGGGAGAATGGCACGAAATTATCGATTCGCGATAAAAAAATATCGCAATACGATAATTTACTCCGGCACGTGGGCGACGATCTTGCCGAAGAGGTCGCGGCTCTGCATCCGGCGGAGCGCCGCGCCGATGTCGCCCAGTTCGATTTCGCTGTCGATCACCGGGCGCAGCCCGCCGGCCATCTTCTGGAGCCCGCTCCGGATGTTGCCGAAATTGGCGCCGAAGGAGCCGAAGATCTTGAGCTGGTTCTGGAACAGCTGGAACAGGTTGGTCTCGGCCGAGACGCCGGTCGTGGAGCCGCAGGTGACCAGGCGGCCACCGCGCTTCAGGCTGAACAGGGACTTGGCCCAGGTGTCCGGCCCGACATGCTCGAAGACGACGTCGACGCCCTTCTTGTCGGTCGCGCGGCGCACGATCGATTCGAAGCGGTCCTTGTTGTAGTTGATCGCGACGTCGGCCCCGAGGGCCTTCACTTTGTCGATCTTCTCGTCCGAGCCGACCGTGGTGAAGACATAGGCGCCGACCTGCTTGGCCATGCGGATCGCGGTCGAGCCGATGCCGGAACCGCCGGCCTGGATCAGGATGGTCTCGCCCGGCTCCAGCTTGGCGTTCTCGAACAGCATGTGCTCGACCGTGCCGAAGGTGGTGGTGGCACAGGCGGCGTCGACGTCGTTCACGCCGTCGGGGATAGGGATCGCCTGGCGCGGGTCGAGATTGACGAATTGGGCGGCCAGGCCGTCGATGTGGAAGCCCATGATCCCGGCGATATTCTCGCACAGGTTCTCCTGGCCCTTGAGGCAGCGCTTGCAATGGCCGCAGGTGACGCCGGCATAGAGGGCGACACGGTCGCCGATCTTATGCGTGGTGACACCGTCGCCCACGGCAACCACTTCGCCGGCGCCTTCGACCGCGACCGTCAGCGGCAGCTTCCGCTTGGCGAAGGCCATGCCGCGCAGGCCCCAGACGTCGATATGGTTGAGCGCCACGGTCTTCATGCGGACCTGGATCTGGCCGGGCGGGGGCGCCGGCGGCGTCTCCATCTCCACGCGTTCGGTACGGCCTTCCACGATCAGGCGCAGCGCCAGCATGGCGACATCCTCGTTCTGTCTCTCGATTTCGCGGCGGCCAGCAGGGCGCCGAGGCCCCCGTCCACCGTGAGCGTGGTGCCATTGACATAAGCGGCGTCGTCGCGCAACAGAAAGGCGACGGCAGCCGCCACCTCTTCCGCCTTGCCCAGGCGTTGTGCCGGGATCGCTTTGGCGAGTGCCGGCGGCGCTTCGGCCATCTTGGTATCGATCCAGCCGGGGGCGACGACATTGGTGGTCACGCCGCGGCGCGCCACTTCCGCCATCACGGTCCGGACATAGGCTTCGAGCGCCGCCTTGGAGGCGGCATAGGTGGCATTGCCGGCGACCGCGCGCGACGCCGCCAGCGCCCCCACGGCGACGATCCGGCCCCGCCGCGCCGCCGTCATCGGGCGGAGCGCCGCCCCGGCGATGCGCATGAAAGAGAACAGATTGACCTGGAACAGGGCGGCCGCGCGCTCGACCTCAATGGTCGCGGCCAGCGCGTCATAGGTCGCACCGGCATTGTGGACCAGGGCGTAGAATTCCCGCTCCGCCAATGTTCCCGCGAAACTGTCGACCGCGGCGCGGTCGGCGAGGTCGAGGGCGATCGCCTCCGCCCCGGTCTTCTCTGCCAGGGCTTCGGCGGCGGCCGCGTCGCTCCGCCAGGTGAAGCTGACCCGGTAGCCGTCCAGGGCGAGCCGGCGCACCAGGGCGGCACCGATGCCGCCCGTGCCGCCGGTCACCAGGACGGCGTCGCCGCTCACGCCGGCCCCGTCAGGCCGGGTTGCGGCCGATGACGAGGCAGACGTTCTGCCCGCCGAAGCCGAAGGAATTGGACAGGATCAGGTCGACATCGGCGGGCCGGGCCTGGTTCGGCACCAGGTCCAGGTTGATGTCGGTCGCCTCGTCGTGGTTGATGGTCGGCGGCAGCACTTGGTGCTCCAGGGTCAGCACCGAAATCGCCGCCTCGACGGCGCCGGCCGCGGTCAGCGTATGGCCGATCATCGATTTGTTCGACGAGGTCGGCACCTTGGGCGCCCGCTCGCCGAACACCGCCTGGATGCCGAAGGCTTCCATCTTGTCGTTCTCGGGCGTCGAGGTGCCATGGGCGTTGATGTAGTCGATGTCCTCAGGGCCGACGCCGGCATCGTTCAGGGCATTGTTGATGGCCCGGATGATCGCCTCGCCGCTGGGGTTCGAACGGGTGCGGTGGAAGGTGTCCGCCGCTTCGCCGACGCCGCGGATATAGCCGAGGATATGGGCGCCGCGCGCCTTGGCCGCCTCGACGTCCTCGAGCACCAGGGCACCGGCGCCTTCCGCCATCACGAAGCCGTCGCGCCCCTTGGCGAAGGGCCGCGCCGCCTTGGTCGGATCTTCGTTGTTGGTCGAGAGGGCCGAGAGCAGGGTGAAGCGGATCAACGCTTCCATGTGGATCGAGCCGTCGGTGCCGATCGCCAGGGCCGCCTTGGTCTGGCCGCGGCGGATCGCCTCGACCCCGAGCTGGATCGCCGTGGCGCCTGAGGCGCAGGCGGTGGTCAG
>JAYSCC010000203.1:0-5882 GCA_041915065.1 Zavarzinia sp. | reverse complement strand
TAGAGCAATTCATAGCGGTCGAGGCAGCGCAGCAGGTCGAAATGGCCGGTGCCGGCGACCGGGCCGAAGGCGATCGCCGTCCGCTCCATGCGCGAGCGCGCCGTGCGCGCATCCGGAGCGGCGTCGATCCAGCGGGTCAGAGCCGGGCGGATCACCTGCTCGATCAGGGCGGGCCGGCCCTCGCGCCAGTCTTCCCAGGGCAGGAAGGAATACCAGGAACGCCAAGCCGCCTCGCCGGAGCCGGCCAGCGGCGTCTCCTGGGTGAGCGCCAGATAGGCGACCGAGACGACGCGGGGCCCGCCGCTCAGCTCGCGCGGGTCGCGGTTCTGGTTGGCGAAGGTATAGAGCTGCTCGACATAGCGAAGTGCGACGCCGGTCTGTTCCGCCACCCAGCGGCGCAGGCCGAGTTCGAGGGTGCGGTGATGTTCGGGCTCGAAGGGGCCGAAGGGCAGGGTCTCCGGCGCGTCGAAGGCGAGCGGAATCAGGCCCTGCTGGGCCGGGGTCGCCAGGTCGTGGGTCATGCGCCGGGCGACCAGCACACGGGGATCTTCCTCGGTCACCGCGACGATGACCGCGGTCAAGCCGATCGAGATGCCGCGGTGGTTGTCGGTCGAGGGGACCGGGTCATCTGCCATGCTCGATCCCCCTTCCGTTGCTGCCGCCGGTCAGGCCCCGACGATCAGGGCGTGGCGTTTCTTGCCGGCGGAGAGCTTGACCGTGCCCTTGGCGCCGAGGTCGCTCAGCTTGGCGAATTCGTCGGTCACCGCGACATCGTCGAGCTTCACGCCGTTGCCCTTGATCAGGCGCCGCGCTTCGCCGTTGGAGGCGGCCATGCCGGCCTTGACCAGTAGTTCGTAGACGGCGATGCCGGCAGCCAGCGCCGCGCCTTCGACCGCGACCTTGGGCAGCGTCTCGGCGGCGGCACCTTCCTCGAAGGTGCGGCGCGCGGTCTCGGCCGCGGCCTCGGCCTCGTCGCGGCCATGGGCCAGCGCCGTCGCCTCGGTCGCCAGGATCTTCTTGGCGTCGTTCAGCTCAGCTCCCTCGAGGGTTTCGAGGCGGGCGATCTCGGCTTCCGGCAGTTCGGTGAACAGGCGCAGGAAACGGCCGACGTCGCTGTCTTCCGTGTTGCGCCAGAACTGCCAGTAGTCATAGGGGCTACGCGCTTCGGCGTTGAGCCAGACGGCGCCCGAGGCGGTCTTGCCCATCTTGGCGCCCGACGCCGTGGTGATCAGCGGCGAGGTCAGGCCGTAGAGCTGCACGTCCGCCGCCTTGCGGCCGAGTTCGACGCCCTGGATGATATTGCCCCATTGATCCGAGCCGCCCATCTGCAGCCGAGCGCCCTGGGACTTCGCCAGTTCGACGAAGTCGTAGGCTTGCAGGATCATGTAGTTGAATTCGAGGAACGACAGGTTCTGCTCGCGGTCGAGGCGGATCTTCACGCTGTCCTGCGACAGCATGCGGTTGACCGAGAAATGCCGGCCGTAGTCGCGCAGGAAGTCGATGTAGTTCAGCTTGGCCAGCCATTCGTCGTTGTCGACCATGACGGCGTCGGTCGGCCCGTCGCCGAAGGTCAGGAACTTCGCGAAGACTTGCTTGATGCCGGCCAGGTTCTCGGCGATGCGGGCAGCGTCCAGCAGGGGGCGGGATTCGTCGCGGAACGAGGGATCGCCGATCCTGGTGGTGCCGCCGCCCATCAGGACGATCGGCTTGTGGCCCGCCTTCTGGAGCCGGCGCAGCATCATGATCTGGACGAGCGAGCCGACATGCAGCGAAGGCGCCGTCGCATCGAAGCCGATATAGGCGGCGAAGGGCGTCTTCTGCGCTGCGAGGGCGTCCAGCCCTTCCAGGTCCGTACACTGGTGGATGTAGCGGCGTTCGGTCAGAACCCGCAGGAATTCGGATTTCAGGCTCGTCATGGTGGCGCTCGTGTAGCATGACCGGGGGCATAGGGACAATCGGGGCCGGGAGCGATTCGGTCATGGCCGTAGGCGTGATGAAGGCATTGGGCTTGATGAGCGGGACCTCGCTCGACGGCATCGATCTCGCCGTCATCGAGACCGACGGCGAAACGGTCGAAAGGCTCGGCGCGACCGCCACCTATGCCCATTCGGCGGAGACCAGGGCGGCAGTCCGCGAAGCGAGCCGCCTGGCAGCGTTTTGGCGCTTCGGCCAGCCGGTGCCGGCCGCCGTGGCCGAAGCGGAAACCCTGATCACCGAGGCCCATTGCGACGCGGTCGAACGCTTCCTCTACGAGACGGCGGTGGAGCGGGCGACCATCGACGTGATCGGTTTCCACGGCCAGACCGTGTTGCATCGGCCGAACGAGCGTCTGACTTGGCAGATCGGTGACCCACAGGCTCTGGCCGAGCGGGTGGTTTTGCCCGTCGTCGGCCGTTTCCGCCTCGCCGATGTCGAGGCGGGCGGGCAGGGGGCGCCGCTCGCCCCTCTCTACCACCGGGCGCTGGCCGCTTCGCTGCCCGGGCGGCAGCGGCCGATCGCTGTGCTGAACCTCGGCGGGGTCGGCAATTTCACCTGGATTTCGGAACACGCCGGGGAAGAGCCGTTGGCCTTCGACACCGGGCCGGCCAATGCCCTGATCGACGACTGGGCCTTGCAGCACACGGGGATTCCGGTCGATGTCGATGGCCGCCTGGCCGCCACTGGCCGGGTCGACGCCCGCGTGCTGGCCGAGTTGATGGACAATTCCTTCTTCGCGATGGAGGCGCCGAAATCCCTCGACCGCGATCATTTCGACGTGGACGCGCTCCGTGGTCTCGGTCCGGCCGATGGCGCGGCGGTGCTGACCGCGTTCACGGCGGAGGCGGTCGCGGTCGGCACCAGGCTGTTTCCGCGCCCGGTCGAGCAGGTGCTGGTGACCGGCGGCGGGCGCCGCAATCCGGTGCTGATGCAGATGATCCAGGATCGCCTGGGCGTGCCGGTGCGCCCGGTCGAGGCGGTCGGCTGGCGGGGCGACAGCCTGGAAGCCGAAGCCTTCGGCTTCCTCGCCGTGCGCAGCCTGAAGGGCCTGCCGCTCAGTGTGCCGGGGACGACCGGTGTGCCGAAACCGCTGACCGGCGGTCAGCTGTTCCGGCCGAGCCGCATGTCCAGATAGGCGCCGGTGATCCGATTGAGGTCGTCCATCTGCTCTTCGAAGAAGTGGCCGGCGCCCTTGATTGTCTCGTATTTCACCTTGATGCCGCGCTGGTTCGACAGGCGGGTGGCGAGCTTGGCCACTTCCGGCTCGGCCACCACCTGATCCTCGGTGCCCTGGACGATCAAGCCGTCGGACGGGCAGGGGGCGAGGAAGGTGAAGTCATAGCGGCTGGCCGGCGGCGAGACCGAGATGAAGCCGTTGATTTCCGGCCGGCGCATCAGCAGCTGCATGCCGATCCAGGCGCCGAAGGAGAAGCCGGCGACCCAGCATTCCCCGGCCGAGGGGTTGTAGGTCTGCATCCAGTCGAGCGCCGAGGCGGCATCGGACAATTCGCCCGCGCCATTGTCGAAGGCGCCCTGGCTGCGGCCGACACCCCGGAAATTGAAGCGCATGACGGAAAAACCGCGCGCCACGAAAGTGTGGAAGAGGTTGTAGACGACCTTGTTGTTCATCGTGCCCCCGAACTGGGGGTGCGGATGCAGGATCAGGGCGATGGGTGCCCCGGTCCCCGCATGATGATAGCGGCCTTCGAGTCGCCCGGCCGGGCCGTTGAAAATAATCTCAGGCATTCCGGTTCCCCTGACGCGATACCCGACGAAATCCGTCAACTGTTGCGGTGGCCGAGGGGCCACACTCCGCGGACGGTGGCGCCGGGGCCGCCGCTAATACTTGACTGCCTCAGTCGGACAACCTAAATCTGACCATGGCACTCGGTCTTCTGGAGACCTTGCGCCAGCATGCATAGCGGGGCGGGTTTATACACGTCCGGCTTTTGCTCATGCAAGGAATCTCGGAGGCTAGGCCATGTTCACCCGCCTGAAGGAGGAGATCGACAGCTACATCGCCCGCGATCCGGCGGCGCGATCGCGGCTCGAAGTGCTCATTTCCTATCCGAGTTTTCACGCCATCACCCTCCACCGCGTCTCGCACTGGCTGTGGGCGCGGGACTGGCGGTTGACGGCGCGCTGGCTCTCCTATGTGGCGCGGCTGTTCACCGGGATCGAGATCCATCCGGGGGCGACCATCGGCCGGCGCCTGTTCATCGACCATGGCCTCGGCGTCGTGATCGGCGAGACGGCGGAGATCGGCGATGACGTCACTCTCTATCACGACGTCACCCTGGGCGGACTGCTGCCCTCGGTGAATTCCAGGGCGCAGGTCGGCGTGAAGCGCCACCCGACCCTGTGCGACCGCGTCATCGTCGGCTCCGGCGCGCAGATCCTGGGGCCGATCACGGTCGCGGCCGATGCCCGCGTCGGTGCCAATGCGGTGGTCGTCGCCGATGTGGCGCCGGGCACCACGGTCGTGGGCATTCCGGCCAAGGCGGCCGGGCCGGCGCCCAAGCTGGTCGACCGGGCGCTGGACTTCTGCGCTTACGGCGCGACCGCGGGCCGCATGCCCGACCCGACGGAAGAAGAGATCGAAGGCCTGGTCGCCAGGGTCCAGGCCCTGTCCGCCCGCGTGGCGGAACTGGAGGCCCGGCTCGGCACCGGCACCGAGGTGCGCGGTACTGTGGTCGAAGGCCCCGGCTTGGTCGACGGCCCCCGGGCCGTGAACCAGAATTGAGGAGACGGTCGTCATGAAACTGTCGACGCGCGGGCGCTATGCCGTAATGGCCATGGTCGACCTCGCGGCCCATTCCGAGGGCGGCAAGCCGGTCACGCTGGCCGACATCGCGGAACGCCAGGAGATTTCGCTCTCCTATCTCGAACAGTTGTTCGGCAAGCTCCGCCGTGGCGAGTTGGTGAAGAGCGTGCGCGGCCCGGGGGGCGGCTATGTCCTCGGCCGGGAGGCGACCGAGACCAGGATCGCCGACATCGTTCTCGCGGTCGACGAGCCGATCAAGGCGACCCGTTGCCAGCTCGGCACGTCGAATGGCTGCCGCGGCAACCGCAGCCGCTGCGCCACCCACGACCTGTGGGAAGAGCTGAGCCACCAGATCCACCTCTACCTCTCCAGCGTCTCGCTGGCCGATGTGGTGGCCCGCCGCGTGCTGGGTTCGCCCGTGCTGCCCGGCCGCGACGCGGTCGAGCGGGTCGCTTGAGGCCAAGCCGATGAACGCCGTCGCCACCTATCTCGACTACAACGCGGGCGCCCCGGTGCGCCCCGCGGTGGTCGAGGCCATGGTCGCGGCGCTCTCGATCGGCGGCAATCCGTCCTCCGTCCATCGCGCCGGCAGGCTGGCGCGGCGCGCGATCGAAGAGGCGCGGGATGCCGTGGCGGCGCTGGCCGGCGCCGAAGCCTCCGAAGTGATCTTCACCAGCGGCGGCACCGAAGCGAATAACTTGGCGCTCCAGGGTGCCGTTCTGGCCGGTACGGTGCAGCGCCTGCTGGTTTCCGCAGTGGAGCATGATTCCGTGCGGGCCGGGGCCGAAGGCGCGGGGGTTCCCGTCGCCATGATCCCGGTCGACCGCGAAGGCGTGGTCGATCTCGAAGCCCTCGACCGCCTGCTCGGCCAGGGTGACGAAACGGGGGGCGAAGGCACCGCCTTGGTTTCGGTCATGCTGGCCAACAACGAGACGGGCGTGATCCAGCCGGTCGCCGAGGTGGCGCGCATCGCCCGCGCCCATGGCGCCCTGGTTCACTGCGACGCCGTGCAGGCGGCGGGCAAGACCGGCCTCGATTTTTCGGCGCTCGACGTCGACCTGATGAGCCTTTCCGCCCATAAGATCGGCGGGCCGGCCGGGGTCGGCGCCTTGGTCAAGCGGGCCGGGATCGAGCTGCGCCC
>JAYSCC010000202.1:0-5919 GCA_041915065.1 Zavarzinia sp. | reverse complement strand
TCCGCATCCGGGTCAGCGCCATGATGTATGCCGATCCGGCGCCGGAACCGATCACGCTCGACAGCGTGCTCGAATCCGCGACCCGCACCTTCGACGTGGTCGAGAGAGACCATGAGTGACGACCTGCTTCCCTATTTCAACCGCGAGCTCCAGCACATCCGCCGGATGGCAGGCGAATTCGCGGAGAGCCACCCGAAGGAAGCGGGCCGCCTGCGCATTTCGGCCGATGCCGTGGCCGACCCCCATGTCGAGCGGCTGATCCAGGCCTTCGCCTATCTGGCGGCGCGCGTCCGCCTCAAGCTGGACGACGAATTCCCGGAGCTGACGGACAGCCTGCTCGGCGTGCTCTATCCCCATCTGATCGCGCCCTTCCCATCCTGTGCGATCGCCCAGTTCCGCCCGGCCGAGGATATCGCCGGCGCCATCACCCTGCCCGCCGGCACCGAGGTCGAGACGGTCGAGGGCTTGCGCGACGGCGAATGCCGCTTCCGCACCGCCTACGAGACCCAGCTCTGGCCGATCCGGATCGAAGCGGCGACCTTGACCGGACGGCCGATCAACGCGCCCGCCAACCCGCGCGGCCAGGGTGCCGCCTCGGTCCTGCGCCTGACCCTGAAGACGACCCAGCCGGACCTGACCTTCGACAAGCTGGACCTCTCCAGCCTCCGCTTCTTCCTGCGCGGCACCACCCAGGTCGCCCAGGCGCTCTATGAACTGCTGTTTACCTCGACGCTGTCGATCGCGTTGGCGGACGGCGTGAACGATCCCAATCCGGTGATCCTGGAACCCGAGGCGATCGTGCCCGTCGGCTTCGAGCCGAACGAGGGCCTGCTGCCCTATCCGGCGCGATCGCTGATCGGCTACCGGCTACTCTCGGAACTCTTCACATTCCCCGAAAAATTCCTCTTCTTCGATCTCTGCAAGATCGAGCGGAAGACATTGGTCGGCGCAGGCGACAAGCTCGAAGTCTTCGTCTATCTCTCGCGCGGGGTGACCGAACTCGAACGCACGGTCTCGACCGATACATTCGCGCTCGGCTGCACGCCGATCGTCAATCTCTTCGCCATGCGGGCGGAACCGACCCATCTGACCGAGCGCCAGTTCGAATACCGTGTGGTGCCGGATGCTCGCCGCCCGCGCGGCCTCGAAGTCTATTCGATCGACAAGGTGCGCCTGAGCAGCCCGGCCGGCGAAGAGGTCGAGGTCGAACCCTTCTATTCGATCCGCCACGGCCGGGGCGAGGCGGGCGGCAGCTCCTATTGGCACGCCACCCGTCGCCCGGCGACCGAAGGGCTCGGCGGCAGCGAAGTCTTCCTCGGCCTGGTTTCGGATTCCTTCGACGTCGACGCGCCGCCGCAATGGACCGCCTCGGTCGAAATCACCGCCTTCAACCGGGATCTTCCGGCGCAACTGCCCTTCGGCACCGGGCGGCCGCGCCTGCAACTGGCCAAGAATACCGCGGGCGTGCAATCGATCGCGCTGCTCACGGCGCCGACGCCGTCGCTGCGGCCGAAGCTCGGCAAGCTCGGGCGCTGGCGCCTGGTCTCGCACCTGCTGCTCAACCATCTCTCGCTCGCCGATGCGGTCGAGGGGGCGGATGCGCTCCGCGAGATCCTGAAGCTCTACGACTTGAAGGACAGCCGGGAGACCGCGTCGCTGATCGATTCGATCACCCATGTCTCGGCCACGCGGGGCACCGCCCGGGCCCCGGACGGCGGCGGCATCGCCGCCTTCTGTCGCGGCGTCGACGTCCGTCTCGACTTGGCCGAGAGCCAGCTCGGCGGTGGCGGTGCGTTCCTGCTCGCCGCCGTGCTCGACCGCTTCTTCGGTCTCTATGCCTCGATCAACGCCTTCACCCGCCTGACCATCGCTACCAAGGGCCAGGACAGGATCCTGAAGAAATGGCCGCCACGCGCCGGACTGAAGCCGCTCCTCTGATCGCGGCGCTGAAGGCGTCGCCGGAGGAATTCTCGCTCGTGCAGGCGGTGCGCCTGCTCGAAAGGGCGGCGCGTGCCGCGGCGGCCGATCCGCGCTTCGCCGAACCGGTGCCGATCGGCCAGGACGGCAATCCCCGGAACGAGCCGGTGCGCTTCACCGGCGCCATCGGTGTGGCCTTCCCGTCGGGCGATCTCGCCGGTTACGCCGAGAGCGACCCGCCCCGTCTCGTGGTCGAGGCCATGACGCTGGACGGCGTTTCCGGTGCCCTGCCGCCGGCCTACGCCGAAATCGCGATCCAGGCCGAACGCGGGCGCCAGCCCGGCTATCACGCCTTCCTCGACATGTTCCTGCATCGCTTCGTGTCGCATTTCGTGCGGGCGTCGCGAAAATACCGCCTTCCCCTCGCCTTCGAGGCACGGGAGGCGGGATCGGGCGATGCGGTGAGCGCCGCCCTGAAGGCCCTGGTCGGCCTGGGCACACCCCATCTCGACGAGAAACTGGCGGTGCCGGACGAATTGGTCGTGCATCACGCCGGCCTGATGTCGCGCCGCCAGATGCCGCTGGAGGCGCTCGCCGCCATGCTGTCCAACGTCTTCGGGACCGACGTCGACATTCTGCCCTTCGTGCGGAACGTGATCCCGATTCCGGCGGAGGAACAGAGCCGCCTGCCCGAGCGCGGCGCGCCGGACGGCCATTTCTGCCGCCTCGGCGTCGATGCCGTGGCCGGGGCCCAGGTGGTCGACGTGCAGGGCCGCTTCCGGATCGTCATCGGCCCCCTGGGCTACGACGATTTCCGGAGCTGGATGCCGGACCAGCCCAAGGTGAAGGCATTGGCCGACCTGACCCGCCAGGCGGTCGGCCCGGATTTCGGCTTCGATCTCCAGGTCATCCTGGAGCGCCGGGCGGTACCGGCCCCCATGCTGGGCGATCCCGCGGCGGAGGCCCGGCTCGGCTGGAACCTGTGGATGACCGGCGAAGCATTCCATCACGACCCCGACGACGCGGTCTTCGACCTCGACGGCGTCTGAACGAAGGACGAAACGATGAGCGATTGGTCCAGCGGCTATGTGACCAGCGTCGAATATGTCACCGCCTGCTATCCCGACCAGGCGCCGATCCACCTGAAGCTGATGGCCCTGCTCCAGGGCGTGGAGCCGCCGATGCCGCGCGGCCGCCCGGCCTATTGCGAGCTGGGCTGCGGCCAGGGCCTGACCGCGATCCTGATCGCCCTGACCAATCCGGACACGGATGTCCACGCGATCGACTTCATGCCGGCGCAGATCGCCCGGGCCAAGGCCATGGCGGCCGATTTCGGCCTGGACAACGTGCATTTCTACGAAGCCAGTTTCGCCGACCTGGCGGAGGGCAAAGGCCCCGCCCTGCCCGGCTTCGACTATGTCACCATGCACGGCGTCTATAGCTGGATCAGCCGCGACAACCAGAAGGCCATCGTCAAATTCCTAGCCGAGAAGCTGAACCCCGGCGGCCTCACCTATACGAGCTACAACGCCCTGCCGGGCTGGAGCCACGGCATTCCGGTGCAGCGCCTGCTGCTCGAATATGCCGGCCTCGCCCGCGGCCCGGCGGAAGCCCGGGTGACCGAGGGCTTCGAGTTCATGCGGCAATTGTTCGAGGCCAAGGCGACCCATCTGGTCGACAACGACCTGGCCCAGGAGCAATTGGCCAAGCCGCCGCGCAACGCCGCCTATCTGGCCCATGAATATCTGAACGAATATTGGCGTCCGCTGTTCTTCGCCGATGTCGCCCGCGACTTCGCCGAAGCCAAGCTCGAATATGCCGGCACCGCGCGGCCGATCGACGTGCTCGACCAGCTCTCGCTGAGCGACGAGCAGCGCGCCTTGATCGACCGGATCCCCGACCCGATCGTGGCCGAGACCTTCCGCGACTATTGCCGGATGCGCACCTTCCGCGCCGACATTCATGTGAAAGGCGCGCGCCGCCTGACCCCGGCGCAGCGCGAGACCAGGCTGGCGGCGGTGCCGCTGGCACTGACCGTGGGGGCCGCCGATTTCCGTTATGATATCGACCTACCGCACAAGAACGTCCACCTACCGGACGAGACCTTCCGCCCGCTGGTGGAAGCCCTGGCCGAACAGGGGCCGACGCCGCTCGGCGCCTTGATGCGGCAGCCGGGCTATGCCGGCCAGCCGATCCAGTCCATGACCGGGACCATCGCAACCTTGCTGATGTCGCGCCAGGTCGCCGCCGCCCTGCCGTTCGACGATGCCGCGGCGCTCGCCCGCTGCCGCCGCGCCAACCGCTATTTCGCCGAGCGCAGCATGGAGCTCGAAACCCGCCAGGGCGTGCCGGTGGCGACGCCGGTGCTGCGCAACGCCCATCACCTCGACTCGGTCGATGTCATCGCCGTCCACCTGATCAACAATCTCGCCGATACCGACGATATCTCGATCGCCCGCCGGCTGATCGAATTCGCCCGGGCCGGCGGCGACCAAGGCCCTGACGACAGCGAGGCCGAGCGCCGGCTGGCCACCATGATCGCCGACCGCCGCCGCATCTGGCGCCATATGGGCCTGATGGATTAGGAAGGTCCGAGGCAAGCACGGAATTCGATCGATGGCACCAGCGGACGACGACAAACCGACGACGATCGGGGGCGGCACCCCAGCGGCCGCACCGCCGGCCCATGCGGGTGGGCCCGGCTCGACGCTGGCGCCCGGCACCATGCTGGGCCACACCTATCGCATCACCGCCTTCCTGGCCCGTGGCGGCATGGGCGAAGTCTATCGCGCCACCCACGACACGCTGGGCACCGAACACGCGATCAAGATCATCCGTCCGGAACTGGCCGGCGTGCCCGAGGTGATCGAACTGTTCCGGCGCGAGGCGATGACGCTCCGCCGCATTCATCACCGCGGCATCGTCTCCTACGACGGCCTGTTCCGCGACGAAGCGGGACGCACCTATCTGGTGATGGAATTCGTCGACGGGCCGTCCCTCGGCCATGTCATGAAGGAACGGCCGCTCACCGTCGACGAAGTGCGCCTGCTGAAGCGCCACGCCGCCGAGGCTCTGGCCGTCGCCCATGACGAGGGCGTGTTCCACCGCGACCTCTCGCCCGACAACATCATTTTCGAAGGCGGCCGCATCGAGGCGCCCAAGATCATCGATTTCGGCATCGCCAAACTGTCGGACCCGGCGGAAAAAACCGTGGTGGGCGACCAGTTCGCCGGCAAATATTCCTATGTGGCGCCCGAGCAATTCGGCCTCTTCGGCGGCCAGGTCGACGGCCGCTCGGACATCTACAGTCTGGGCCTGGTGCTGGCCGCGGCGGCGCTGGGCGAAAAGCTCGACATGGGCTATTCGCTGCAGACCGCGGTCGCCAAGCGGGACGCCGTGCCCGATCTCTCCGCCCTGCCTGCCGACCTCCGGGCCGAGATCGGCGCCATGCTGGCGCCCGACCCGAAGAAGCGTCCGCAGTCCATGCGCGACCTCGTGGAGGCGGAAGTCACCCGCGGCAGCCTCGGCAACGGCGCCAAAGGAGCCGCCGGTGCGGCCAAGAAGGGCACCGACAGCGCCAAGGGTAAGAGCAAGGAGGGCGGCGGCAGCAGCCGGGTCGCCCTGTGGGCCGGGCTCGGCATCGTCGCGGTCGCGGCCGGCGGCCTCGGCGTCGTCGCCGCGGTGAAGCCCGAATTGCTGTTCGGCAAGCCCGCGGTCGTGGCCGGCGGCAGCGGCACCACGACCCTGCCGGAATCGCCACCGCCACCGCCCGTGTCCCTTCCCGAGACGCCACCGGCGTCGCCTCCAGTGTCGCCGCCGGTTTCACCGCCGCCCCCGCCGGCCTCGCCGCCGGTCTCGCCTCCCGTTTCGCCACCACCGCCACCGACCCTGCCAGAGCTGCCGCCTTCACCGCCGGTGTCGCCCCCGGTGTCACCCCCCGTATCGCCGCCACCGCCGCCCAGCCTTCCAGAGCTGCCACCGCCTTCGCCGCCGGTGTCGCCG
>JAYSCC010000201.1:0-5961 GCA_041915065.1 Zavarzinia sp. | reverse complement strand
GTGGCTATGATCGATGAGGATTCATTGGCGGGGTTGAGGGAATGGCGAAGTCTGACGTCGTGGTCCTGGGTGCCGGCATTGTCGGCGTTTCGGTCGCCCTGCATCTCCAGGCCCGCGGGCGCTCGGTCGTGCTGCTCGAAAAAAGTGGCATCGGCGAGGGGACGTCCTTCGGCAATGCCGGCCTGATCGAACGGGCCAGCGTGGTGCCCTATTCCTTCCCGCGCGATCTCCTGGACCTCGCGCGCTATGCCCTGAACCACAATGTGGACGCCCATTACGATCCGCTCTTCGCGCCCAAGATCGCGCCCTGGCTGGCCCGCTTCTGGTATTATTCCTCGCCCCAGCGCCTGGCCAAGATCTCGGCCGAACTGCTACCCCTGATCCAGAATTCGCTGAGCGAGCACAAGGCCCTGATCGAGCCTGCGGGGCTCCAGCACTTGATGCGCGAAGTCGGTTGGATCGAAGTCTTCCGCAAGGAATCGAGCCACCAGAAGGCGATCGCCGAGGCGAAGGAGATCTACGCTCCCCACGGCCTGAAATTCGACGTGCTCGATGCGGCGGCGCTGAAGGCGCGCGAACCCTATGTCTCGGATGTCGTGGTCGGCGGCGTCCATTGGCTCGACCCCGCTTCGATCCTGGATCCGAGCGCCCTGGTCAAAGGCTATGCCGCACTGTTCGAGAGCCGGGGCGGCACGCTGGCGACCGGCGACGCCCGCAGCCTCGAAGTGGTCGACGGCGGCTATCGCTTCGTCACCGATATCGGCCCGGCCGAGGCGACGGAAGCGGTGATCGCCCTCGGCCCCTGGGCCAATGACGTCTACGAGCCGCTGGGCTACGATTTCCCGCTGGCCGTGAAGCGCGGCTACCACATGCATTACAAGCCGGTCGGCAACGCGGTGCTGAACCACACGCTGCTCGATGTCGACAAGGGCTTCCTGCTCGCCAATATGAACCGCGGCGTGCGCCTGACCACCGGGGTCGAATTCGCCGACCGCGACGCTCCGCCGACCCCGGTCCAGCTCGAACGGGCGGAGCCGATCGCCAAGGAACTCTTCCCCCTCGGCGAGCATGTCGATCCCGAACCCTGGATGGGCCGGCGCCCCTGCCTGCCCGACATGAAGCCGGTGATCGGCCCGGCGCCCAGGCACAAGGGACTCTGGTTCGCCTTCGGCCACAACCACCACGGCCTGACCCTCGGCCCGGTCACCGGCCGCCTGCTGGCCGAGATGATGACCGGCGCCGAGACCTTCACCGACCCGACGCCCTACCGCGCCGACCGCTTCTGAGCGTTCCCCCGGCCCTCGTCATCCCGGCCCCTGCGCGTCGCCTGAAAAAACCTGTCGTCATGGCCGTGCTTGACACGGCCATCTACGAGAACACCGAGCCGGGCGGAGAGACGTGGATCGCCGGGTCGAGCCCGGCGATGACGATCAAGGGTTGTCCTTGTCGACAATGTCGCCATCCGATTTCCTAACCGGACAGCCGTGGTCCCCGAGCCGGGATGATGCATTTTGCAGACGGTCGCCCTCCGGGGCTTTGTACTTTTGCGGATATTAAACACATAATTTATGCATTGAAATTTATAAATTTCATATTGTAGTGTGAATAACGGACGACCACATGAAATCATGTTGTTCATGTCCGGAGCCTGCGCCATGACCCTCGACTCGCCGCCCTATCTGATCGTGCCCGGCCTCGGCAATTCGGGCCCCGGCCACTGGCAGAGCCATTGGCAGGCCGAGCTGCCGCGGGCGCGCCGGCTGGAGCAGGCGGAATGGGAGCGGCCCAGGCTGGCGGACTGGCTGCCGCGCGCGATCACCGCGATCGAGGCGGTGCCGGGGGCGGTGCTGATCGCCCACAGCCTCGGCAGCGTGCTGACCGCCCATGTCGCGGCGGCGCGGCCCGATCTCGATATCGCCGGCGCCCTGCTGGTCGCCCCGGCCGATGTCGAGCAGCGCGGCCGCACGCCGGAATTCCTGGCCGATTTCGCCCCGGTACCGCGCGATGCGCTGCCCTTTCCGGCCATCGTGGTGGCCAGCCGCAACGATCCCTATATGGATTTCGGCCGCGCCTGCGACTGGGCGGGGCGCTGGGGGGCCCGGGTGGTGGATGCCGGACATGCCGGCCACATCAATGTCGCGTCCGGTCACGGCGCCTGGGCGGCGGGCAGGGCACTGCTCGCCGAACTGGCGCCGCCACGCCGCCGGGTGGGGCCTGCGTCCCGCCTGGCCGTGGGCCTGCCGGCCTGATCAGGCGCCGGCCGCCAGCGCCCGGTCGCCGACGAAGGGATTGGAGCGGCGCTCCGCCCCGAAGGTGGAGGTCGGGCCGTGGCCGGGCACGAAGGTGACGTCGGCGCCGCGCGGGAACTCGGTGCGCCCGATCGAGCCCTGGAACAGCACATCGCCCACGATGGCGAGCTTGCTCGGGGCATGGAAGAAGACGACATGGCCCGGCGTATGGCCCGGGCAGTGGCGCACCTCGAGCACTTCCTTGCCGATGGTCACGGTATCGCCGCCCTCGAGCCAGCGGTCCGGCGTGAAGGCCGGATAGACCGGGAAGCCATAGGCCTTGCCCTGGGTCTGGAGACTGTCGATCAGGAATTGGTCGTCGCGGTGCGGGCCTTCGATCTTCACGCCGGCTTCCGCCGCCAATTCGCCCGCGGCCGAAGCATGGTCGAGATGGCCGTGGGTCAGGAGGACCTTCTCCAGCGTGATGCCGACTTTCTGGATCGCGGCGCGGATGCGATCGAGGTCGCCGCCGGGGTCGATCGCGGCGCCCTTCATCGTCTCGTCGCACCAGATCAAGCTACAGTTCTGGGCGAAGGGGGTGACCGGGACGATTCCGACTTTCAGCATGGCAGGCTCACCGGCGATAATTCCGCCCGGTCTCTAGCACAAGGCGGCTAGGATGCCCACATCCGCTGCCTGTCCTGCGTATCGGGGTCCGAGCATCATGGAACGCATCCGCCGCAACATCATGGCCGGGCTGCTGGCCAGCCTGCCGCTCCTGCTGACGGTCTGGGTCGTCGGCATCGTCTTCGACTTCCTGGTCGCGGCCGGGCGGCCGCTGGTGCTGGCCGTGGCCGGCGCGGTCGCCGCCGAGGCGCCGGACGTCGCTACCATTCTCCAGCAAGGCTGGTTCCAGAGCGGGCTCGCCGCCCTGGTCACCTTGCTCGCCCTCTATGTTCTCGGGGCGGCGACCACGGCGGTGCTGGGGGCGCGGCTCTGGCATCTGTTCGACCGCCTGATGGCGCGCATCCCCTTCGTCGAGTCGGTTTACGGCGCGGTGCGCAAGCTGATCGCCTCGTTCCAGCAGGCGCCGGCCGGGCAGCAGCGGGTGGTGCTGGTCGAATTCCCCAATCCGCAGATGAAGACGCTGGGCTTCGTCACCAAGGTCTTCACCGATACGGATACCGGCCAGGAGATCGCCGCCGTCTATGTCCCGACCGCGCCCAACCCGACCTCCGGTTACATGGAGCTGGTGCCCGTCGACAAGCTGGTGTGGCTCGACTGGTCGGCCAACGAGGCGATGCAGTTCATCCTCTCCGGCGGTACTGCGGCGCCGGACCGTCTGACCTTCGGCAAGTCTTGACCGGGGCGGTGCAGACGCCGATCTTGGCTCCCCGCACAATGCCTCGCAGAAGGCGCCAGGGGAGAGTGAGATGGACGACGCGATCCGCATCGCGACTTACGACGACGTGCTGGCGGTCGAATCGGTGCCGCTGGAGCAGCGCCTCGGTGACATCACCGATACCTACTCGGTTCTGAGACACGCGGCGGATCGCTTCGGCGATATGCTGGCGCTCCGCTTCCTGCTCCTGGGCGACCCGTCGCTGCCCAGCGCGGATGTGACCTACCGCGAGCTTTTCGCCAATGTGACGCGCACCGCCAACGCCTTCCACGGTCTCGGCGTCGGTCCGACCGATGTCGTTACCCTGCTGCTGCCCAACCTGCTGCAGACCCATTACGCCCTCTGGGGCGGGGAGGCGGCGGGCATCGCCAATCCGATCAATCCCCTGCTGGAACCGGAGAAGATCGCGGCGATCATGCGCAGCGCCGGCTCCAAGCTGCTGGTCACCCTGGCGCCCTTCCCGCAGTCCGACCTGTGGGACAAGGCGGTTCAGGTGATCGACCAGGTGCCGAGCCTCGAAGCCGTGCTGCGTATCGACCTTTCGCCCTTCGTGCCGGAGCCGATGCGGCCGATGCTGGCGGCACTGACGCCCGAAGACCGGCGCCCGGCGCGCGACCTGCCGATCCTTGATTTCGACGCCACGATCGCGGCCGAGCCGGGCGACCGGCTGCTCTCCGGCCGGGTCGTCCGGGCCTCCGACATCGCTTCCTATTTCCATACCGGCGGCACCACGGGCACGCCCAAGCTCGCCCGCCACAGCCATTTCAACGAAGCCTTCGAGGCTTGGCTGCTCGGCTCCATCATGGGGGCGGAGGCCGACGACGTCATCCTGTGCGGCCTGCCGCTGTTTCATGTGAACGGCACGGTGGTGACCGGCATCGCCGCCTTTGCGGGCGGTGCCACGGTGGTGATCCTGACGCCCCAGGGCTACCGCGGGCAGGGCGTGATCCAGAATTTCTGGGCCCTGGTCGAACGCTTCAAGGGCAATTCCTTCTCCGGCGTGCCGACCCTCTATGCCGCCCTGCTGGACGTGCCGATCGGCACCTGCGACGTCTCTTCCCTGAAGACCGCGATCTGCGGTGCCGCCCCCATGCCGGCCGATCTGATCCGTCGCTTCGAGGCGGCCACGGGGGTGAAGATCCTCGAAGGTTACGGCATGACCGAAGGCACCTGCGCCAGTGCCACCAATCCCCGCTTCGGCGAGCGGCGGGCGGGCTCGGTCGGTTTCCGCCTGCCCTATATCGAACTCCAGCCCATGGTGGTCGATGCCGAGCGGAAGCCCGTGCGTCCCTGCCCGGTGGGAGAGGTCGGCACCCTGTTCATGCGGGGGCCGCAACTCTTCGCCGGCTATGTCGGCCAGCCGGTGCCGGACGATTGGTTCGATACCGGCGACCTCGCACGCTATGACGAGGACCATTACCTCTGGCTGGTCGGACGGGCCAAAGACCTGATCATCCGGGGCGGCCACAACATCGATCCCCAGATGATCGAGGATGTGCTGGTCGGCCATCCTTCGGTGCTGCTGGCGGCGGCGGTCGGTCAGCCGGACGCCTATGCCGGCGAACTGCCGACGGTCTATGTCAGCCTGCGCCCGGGGGCGACGACGACGGAACAGGAACTGGCCGACTATGCCCGCGCCCATGTCCCGGAGCGGGCGGCGGTGCCTGTCCATATCGAGATCCTGCCGGAAATGCCGGTCACCGCGGTCGGCAAGATCCACAAGCCGCCGCTCCGCCAGATGGCGGCGCGCCGGGTCATCGAGAAGGCGCTGGCCGACTCGGGCCTGTTCGCCACGGTCGAGACCTTCGACGATCCGAAGCGCGGCCTGACGGCCAGGATCACCCCGGTGGCCGGGACCGACCTCGAAGCGCTGCGGGCGCTCGCCGGTCGCTTCGCGCTGGCCGTCGAAATTATCGGGAGTGTTGCCGCCGGGTAACAAACGACTCGCATCGTCGGGCCCCTGCCGTTAACTTAGCGCCTGCAACAGAGCAGGAGGCCCGACGATGTCCATTCGCGATACCGAAAAGACCATCCCCGCCGTGCAGTACCAGCTTGTCGCCACCGGCGGATCGGCGCAGATCATCGCCTTTCCCCAGCCTTCGCCGGAAGCCAAGCTGGCTGTCGCCGAAGAGGCACTGAACTCTGCGGCTGCCAGCGTCTACGCTGCGGACGACGAAGACTAGGCCGCCGCCATCGGCGGCTTCACGATTTCCGGCAAACCAAAAGTCCCGGCACCGCCCTGCGGCGGCCGGGACTTTCCTTGTTCGGTGCTGTTCGGTAGGCGGTCTCAGACCTTCTTGCCGAAATAATACATGGTCATCAGCAGCGAGA
>JAYSCC010000200.1:0-6012 GCA_041915065.1 Zavarzinia sp. | reverse complement strand
CGCCGGGCTGATGAATTTCGACAAGGTGGCGGCCGCGCCCTGGTTCGATGTCGTGGTGCCCTTCGCCTTCGGCACGCCCAGCTTCGACCTCGTCTCCAGCTTGACCATGTGCCTCGTCATGATCGTCGTCATGATCGAGTCGACCGGCATGTTCCTGGCGCTCGGCGAAATCACGGGCAAACCGGTGGACCGTGCCGCCTTGACCAAGGGGCTCCGGGCCGACGGCCTCGGCACCCTGATCGGCGGCATCTTCAACACTTTCCCCTATACGTCCTTCTCGCAGAACGTCGGCCTCGTTGGCGTCACCGGGGTGCGCAGCCGCTTCGTCACCGCGGCGGGCGGCGCCATCATGATCGCCCTCGGCCTGGTGCCCAAGCTGGCCGCCCTGGTCGAGGCGGTGCCCCAGGTCGTGCTGGGCGGCGCCGGCATCGTGATGTTCGGCATGGTGGCGGCGACCGGCGTCCGCATCCTGTCGCAGGTCGATTTCAAGAGCCGGCCGAACAACCAGTTCGTGGTCGCCATTTCGGTCGGCTTCGGCATGATCCCGCTGGTCGCGCCCAATTTCTTCAAGCAGTTGCCCCACGGCCTGCACCCGCTGCTCGAGTCCGGCATCCTGCTCGCCGCCCTGGTCGCGATCCTGCTCAATCTCTTCTTCAACGGCCTCGGCAAGGCCGAAGAGGCGGAGGCGGAAGCCGCCGCCGGAGCCGCCGCCAGCGAACACGTCTGACCTCACCGAAGCTTTCCGGCCCTGGTGCCCCTTCATCGCTCTAAAAATGTATGCAAATTCGGCAATATGCACATATTTTGCCCATTTCACGGGAGGAAGCAACCGGATAAGTCTGAGATGAAATTGTCACAGTGATGATTTTCCTTAAAAAACAATATCTTACCAGCATTCTGCAAACGCCTTAAGAACTGGCACAATCATTGAAACTGAATTGACAAATTAGACGAGGGCGCCCGGCAAGAGGCGTCGGACCAGGGGAAAACGGCTTGGTGGCACAGGGATCGCCGCCGGCAATCACGCCGGCGGAAACAGAGGCGAACCTACGCAAGGAGTGGTGCAATGGGGGTGCGTGAGATTTCCAAGGGTGGCCTTCGCCGCCTGATTTCCGGGGCGGCCGTGGCAGCGGCGGCCCTGATCGGCACGACGGGTGCCGCCTCGGCCGAGGGTCTGTTCCAGTGGAGCGACACTTTCGTCGGCTTCCGCTATGGCGCGAGCTTCCAGGAGCCGGCCAATACCCATGACGTCGAAAAGATCATCGGCCAGTTCCAGCATGTCTCGGGCTGGAAATACGGCACGAATTTCATCAACGTCGACCTGCTCTACGACCTCTACAAGGACGACGAAGCCGATCACGGCCCCGACGCCCGGCAGAACAAGGAAATCTACGCCGTCTTCCGCGAGACGCTCAGCTCGTCGAAGATCTTCGGCGCGACCTACGGCGGCTTCATCCGCGACATCGGCCTGACCTTCGGTGGCGACCTTTCCTACAAGGACGACGACTTCAACGCCCGGGTACGCAAATTCGTGATCGGGCCGAGCGTGGAGTTCGAAGTGCCCGGCTTCTGGAACCTGGGCATCCTGCTCGGCACCGAGCATAACCACAACGGCATCGGCCTGAAGTATGGCATTCCGGGGGTCAAGGACTCGGTCGAGTTCGATCCGACCTGGCGTATCGAAACGGCCTGGGGCATTCCCCTGCCGCTCGATATCGCGACGCCGGTGACCTTCAAGGGCTTCATGGACATCATCGGCCCGAAGGGCAAGGACGGTTTCGGCAACGAAACCACGACCGAAGTCCTGCTCGAAACCGCCCTGATGTTCGACGTCGGCGCGCCGATGAACCTGCCGAAGACCGTCTACCTCGGCGTCGGTTACCAGTGGTGGAAGAACAAGTTCGGCAACGATCCGAAGTTCACCACCCCCGGCACCGAGGCGAGCGTGCCGGAATTCGTCGCCGAAGTGCACTTCTGACATTTCGGGGCCGGCCCGCCGGCCCCGTCTTTCACTTGAGGGGGCCGGTCTGCCGGCCCCGATCACGGCCTCAGTGACGGAAGACCACGGTCTTCCGTCCGTTGAGCAGGACCCGGTCTTCGAGATGGGCGGCGATCGCCCGCGAGAGCACCCGGCGCTCGATGTCGCGGCCCTTGGCGACCAGGTCGTCCGGGCTGTCCTGGTGGCTGATCCGCTCCACGTCCTGTTCGATGATCGGGCCTTCGTCGAGGTCCGAGGTGACGTAATGCGCCGTCGCCCCGATCAGTTTCACCCCCCTCGCGTGGGCCTGGTGATAGGGCTTGGCGCCCTTGAAGCCGGGCAAGAAGGAGTGGTGGATGTTGATGCAGCGCCCCGAGAGCTTGGCGGCGAGCCCGTCCGACAGGATCTGCATGTAGCGCGCGAGAACCACCAGTTCCGCCTGGCTGTCGCGCACCAGGGCCCAGATCGCGGCTTCCTGCTCGAGCTTGGTGGTCTTGGTCACCGGCAGGTGATGGAAGGGGATGCCGTCGAAATCGAGATGGGTGAAAGTCTCAACCGGATGGTTCGAGACGATGCCGACGATCTCCATCGGCAGGCCACCGGCCCGCCAGCGGTAGAGAATGTCGGCCAGGCAGTGATCCGAATTGGAGACGAGGATCATCACCTTGCGCCGCTCGCCCTTGGGCCGCAGGGTCCAATTCATGGCGAAGTCCGCGGCGATCGCCGCGAAGCCGTTACGAAACCCCTCGATCGTCGCCCCCTCGCCCACCAGGGCGAAGACGACGCGCATGAAGAAGCGGCCCGTCTCGGTATCGTCGAACTGATGGGCTTCCAGGATGTTGCCGCCGTTCTCGAACAGAAAGGTCGAGACCCGGGCGACGATGCCCGGGCGGTCGGGGCAGGACAGAGTCAGAATCGCTTCGGTATCGGGCATCGCAAACCACTCGCCATCGGCACGTCCGGCCAAAGAGCCTGACGGCGCCGGAAGGTCAAGCCCCGGCGCCGGTGAAAATTGCCGCGACCGGCGCGGCTTCCGGCCAGAAAAAACCGATTTGCCGGCAGACGCCGGCTGACCGGCGCCATCGGGGCGGCGCCGGGGACGGCCTTGCATGTCGCGCCCCCTCAGCAGTCGAGGGTGGTGTCGCGTTCCCACTGGGTCAGGTGGTGGGCATAGGCGTTCCAATCGTCGTGCTTCAGCTTGAGATAGCTGTCGACGAAGGCATCGCCGAGCCCGGCCCGCAGGACCTTCGAGGTCTCCAGCACGCGGAGCGCGTCGAGCAGGTTGAGCGGCAGCTTCTGCGCCCCCTTCAGCTTGTGGCCGTCGGTATACATGTTGATGTCGAGGCGCTTGCCGGGATCGCGCTGCTGCGCGATGCCGTCCAGCCCGGCGACGAGGACTGCCGCCGGCATCAGATAGGGATTGGCGGCACCGTCAGCCAGGCGGAACTCGAAGCGGTTCGGCTCCGGAATACGGATCATGTGGGTCCGGTTATTGCCGGTATAGGTCACCGTATTGGGCGACCAGGTGGCCCCCGAGAGGGTCACCGGCGCATTGATCCGCTTGTAGGAATTCACCGAGGGATTGGTGATGGCACAGAGCGCGCGGGCCTCCGCCATCACGCCGCCGATGAAGTGATAGGCGAGGCTGGAGAGGCCGAGTTCGCCCGCCGGATCCTCGAACAGATTGGCTTCGCCGTTCCACAGCGAGACATGCATGTGGCAGCCGCTACCGGTCAGGTTCATGAAGGGCTTGGGCATGAAGGTAGCCCGCAGCCCATGCTTTTCCGCGATCGACTTCACCATGTACTTGAAGAAGGCATGGCGGTCGGCGGTGATCAGAGCGTTGTCGTATTCCCAGTTCATTTCGAACTGGCCGTTGGCGTCCTCGTGATCGTTCTGATAGGGCTTCCAGCCGAGCGCCAGCATGGCGTCGCAGATTTCCGTGATGACGTCGTAGCGCCGCATCAGGATGAGCTGGTCGTAACAGGGCTTGGCCGCGGTATCCGCCTTGTCCGAGATGGCACCGCCGTCCGGGGTCAGCAGGAAATATTCGCATTCGACGCCGGTCTTCAGCTCGTAGCCCTTGGTGGCGGCGGCAGCCATCGCATTCTTCAGGACTTGGCGCGGCGCCTGCTCGACCAGCTTGCCGTCCATCCAGAGGTCGGCGGCGACCCAGCCCACCTCTGGCTTCCAGGGCAGCTGGATCAGGCTGTCCGCATCCGGCACGGCGAAGAGGTCGCTGTCGGCCGGCGTCATGTCCAGCCAGGTGGCGAAGCCGGCGAAACCGGCGCCCGACTTCGCCATGGCGCCGATCGCGGCGGCGGGCACCAGCTTGGCCCGCTGCACGCCGAACAGATCGGTATAGGAGATCAGGAAATATTTGATGCCCTTGTCCTTGGCCGCCTTCGCCAGATCGATCGCCATCTCTCGCCCCTCTTCTGATCAATAGCCGCCGCGGCCGGGAATCCAGTCGGTGCCCGCCAGCGGCACGCGCGCCATGGCGGCGGCCTCCACCGTGAGGGCGACCAGGTCCTCGGGCTCCAGATTATGCACATGGCTCTTGCCGCAGGCGCGCGCGATCGTCTGCGCCTCCAGCGTCAGCACGGCCAGGTAATTGGCCAGCCGGCGCCCCGCCATCACGGGATCGAGCCGCTTGGACAGCGCCGGATCCTGGGTCGTGATGCCGGCCGGATCGCGGCCCTCGTGCCAGTCGTCATAGGCGCCGGCCGTGGTACCGAGGGCGTTATATTCGCCTTCGTGCAGCGGGTCGTTGTCGCCCAGCGCCGCCAACGCCGCCGTACCGATCGAGACCGCGTCGGCCCCGAGCGCCAGGCATTTGGCGACATCGGCACCGTTGCGGATACCGCCGGAGACGATGAGCTGCACCTTCCGGTGCATGCCGAGGTCCGCCGGCCGGATGGCCGAGAGCAGCGGCAGGCCGACATGCTCGATGAAGACTTCCTGCGTCGCCGCCGTACCGCCCTGCATGCCGTCCAGCACGATGACGTCGGCGCCCGATTTGACCGCCAGCGCGGTGTCGTAATAGGGCCTGGCGGCGCCGACCTTCACGTAGATCGGCTTTTCCCAATCGGTGATCTCGCGCAGTTCCTCGATCTTGATTTCGAGGTCGTCCGGCCCGGTCCAATCGGGATGGCGGCAGGCGGAACGCTGGTCGATGCCTTCGGGCAGGCAGCGCATCTCGGCCACCCGCTTCGAAATCTTCTGGCCGAGCAGCATGCCGCCGCCGCCCGGCTTGGCCCCCTGCCCGATCACCACTTCGATGGCATCGGCCCGGCGCAGGTCGTCCGGATTCATGCCGTAGCGCGACGGCAGATATTGATAGACCAGGATCGAGGAATGACCCCGCTCCTCCGGCGTCATGCCGCCGTCGCCCGTGGTGGTCGACGTGCCCATGGCGGAAGCGCCGCGGCCGAGCGATTCCTTCGCCTCGGCCGAGAGCGAGCCGAAGCTCATCCCGGCGATGGTGACCGGGATCTTGATCTCGATCGGCTTTTTGGCGAAGCGGCTGCCGAGCACGACATTGGTACCGCATTTCTCGCGGTAGCCTTCGAGCGGGTAGCGGCTGATCGAGGCACCGAGGAACAGCAGGTCGTCGAGATGCGGCACCTTCCGCTTGGCACCGCCGCCGCGGATGTCGTAGAGGCCGGTCGCGGCGGCGCGCCGGATCTCGGACAGCGTATAGTCGTCGAAGGTCGAAGACTTGCGGGGCGCCGTATGGGGGGGCAGGAAATTGCTCATGTCACAGCCTCAATAGGCGCCGATATTGTCGACATGGAAGTGGTAGAGCGTGCGGGCCGAGCCGTAACGCTTGAAGTCGCCAGGATCGATCTGGCCGGCCAGGCCGGCGGCTTCGAGCAGGCCGAAGAGCTGGGCCTTGTGCTCGTCCCGCAGCTCCTTCTCGATGCAGTCGGCGCCCAGGCTCTTCACGCTGCCGCGAACGAAGAGGCGCGCCTCATAGATCGAATCGCCGAGGGATTCGCCGGCATCGCCGAGCACGGTGAGCGTGCCCGCCT
>JAYSCC010000199.1:0-6012 GCA_041915065.1 Zavarzinia sp. | reverse complement strand
CCGATCAGCACGATGAAGGCGGCGGCGGCACCATAGGCGAGCTGGAAGTCGTTGAAGGCGAGCTTGTAGATATAGAGGCTGATCGTCTCGGTCGAGGAACCGGGGCCGCCCCGGGTCAGCATGAAGACTTCGTCGAACAGCTTGATCACCTCCATGCCGCGGATCACGAAGGCGACGATGATCACCGGCTTCAGCATGGGCAGCAGCACGCGCCAGAAGATCTGCCGCGGACTGGCGCCCAGGATGGTTGCTGCGCGGATCGGGTTCTCCGGCACGGCATTGAGGCCGGAGAGCAGGATCAGGAAGAACAGCGGCGTCCAGTGCCAGACTTCGGTGACGATCACGGTGGCGACCGCGAAGGGGGCGGAGCGGAACCATTCCGGTGCCATGCCGGCGCCCGCCACCAGGGTGATCACCTGGTTGATCGGCCCGTTCGACTGGAACAGCATCCAGAAGGTGTAACCGACGACGACCGGCAGGATCATCATCGGTGTCAGCAGCGCGGAGAAGAGCACCGCCTTGCCGCGGAAGCGGCGCAGGAAGAGGACGGCGAGGCCGAGGCCGAAGGTGAATTCGAGGGCGAGGCAGACGGCCGAGATCAGCACGGTCCGGACCACCGCCTCGATGAAGCGGGTGTCGTAGACGAGCAGTTCGAAATAATTCTCGAGCCCGACCCAATAGGCGTCGAAGAGCGAGCCCCGGGTCGGCGACCAGTCGGTGAAACTCATATAGAGGGCGACGAGTAACGGCATGATCAGCACGATCAGCGAGACGGCCTGGCCCGGTACCGCGAAATAGCGGGCGAGACCCAGGTGGCTCCGCCTCGGTTTCCGTTTCGCCGCCGGCGCCGGGACAATTACCTCGCCGGCCGGCAGTCTCGAGACGTCCGTGTTCATTCCCGTCCTTGCCCCACGATCACGAAAGAAGGGAAGGGCGGCGATCGGCCGCCCTTCGGTTGCCGGGGCTCAGGCCCATTTGTCGGCGCCGGACGCCTTGCGGATCGGTTCCGCCAGGTTCTTGGCCAGGGCGAGCCAGGACTGCTTCACCTTGTCCTTGCCGACGCGGCGCGTGATGCGCTCGAAGGCACGGGCGGCGTCGTCCAGCGCCAGCTTCGGCTTCTTCTCGCCGGTCATGCAGGCATGGACTTCCTTGTCCAGGGCGTCCTGATACTCGAAGCCGCCGGGCAGGCAGAAGTCGGGCACCGTGTTCACCATGTTGTCGTAGAGTGTCTGCAGGTAGTCGGGCGAATAGGTATCGACCATGCGCTGGGTCGGCTTCAGCATGTGGGTGATGCGGTAGGGATCGGAATAGCCGCCGAGATAGGGGATGGCGTCCATCGAGATGGTGGGGGAGGTCATCCACTGCGCATAGGCGTAGGCGAGTTCCGGATTGGCCGAATATTTCGACACGGCGTAGCCGTAACCCCAGCAGAACATGCCGGCATAGAGCAGGCTGCCGTCCTTCAGCTTGTCGGCCGGCATCACGGTCGCCGCGATCTTGCCCGAGGTGGCGGGGCCGGTCGACGGCGCCTTCGAATATTTGTAGCCCGAGGGCCAGGCGATGTTCATGAAGCCTTCGCCGCGGCCGAAGGCGTTGTAGTTCGACGACCAGGTGAAGCTGAAGGCATCCGGGTGGAGGTACTGATTCATCTTCAGCATATCTTCGAGCGCCGCCAGCCCTTCCTCCGAATTGAAGGTCGGGTTCATTTCGTTGTCGAAATAGAGTCGTCCTTTGGAGATCAGCCTCTGCATGAACATCCACTTCACGTAGTAACGCGAGCGATACTCCAGGCTGCCGAAGAAGTGATTGGCCGGGTCGTGCATGAACTGCGCGATGTCGAAATACTGCGACCAGGTCTTGGGCGTCGCCAGCTCGTAGCCGTATTTGTCGGCGAAGGCCTTGGCCTTGTCCGGATTCTTGATGTGGTCGTCGCGACAGAGCAGGGTGATCTGGTCGCCGTCGTTCAACAGGCCGGCGACGCGGCCGTTGTAGAGCTGGGCATGGTGGCTGGCCGGGAAGACCACCCCCCATTCCGGATTGAAGATCTCGGGATCATATTTCTCGGTCCAGTCGGTCAGGTCGTAGATGACGCCCGAGTCGATCCAGTCGGGATAGGACATGGCGGTCGGCATCATCACGTCGTAGGCGCCGGTCTTGGCCACGGCTTCCTGCATGCCCTTGGTGTGGACCACTTCGTCCGGTTCCTCGATGAAGACGAGGTCGATGCCGAGCTCGTCCTTCCACTTCGGCGCATAGGGCGTCATGTTGCCGATCGAGCCGGTCGGAATCAGCAGGGTCAGGGTCTTCTTGGTCGCCTTGGCGGCCGCCGCCTTGGCCAGCGCCCAGGCCCGTTCCTCCGGCCCGGTGATCGCGGCGAAGGCTTTGCGGGCGCCGAGGGGGGATTGCAGAACGGCATTGGCGATCACGCTGGAGACGCCGAGGGCGCCCAATCCGCGCAACACGCCGCGGCGGCTCAAGGTGCCCGCCTCATATTGACCGAGTACTTCATCGATCTTTGCATTGTCGCGCTTCATCTTCCCCTGTCGCTCCATGCTGTGGCCTCGGCCTGTGGTTGAAGAAAAATCCTCTGTATTGTGGATATAGAATTCCCCGTTCCGGCAAATCTGTATTGCCGGATTACAAGAAATTATCTTGGACCCTGACGGGTCTCTCTTTGCTGACTTCCCGATAATCCTAGGTTATGGGTGGACTTGATCGGGGGTTAGTGCCATTTTCGAATTATCCGCAGTACCATTTTACCCTGGGGCCATTGGGGAGAGGGCCTCCGGGCCCGCGGATGACGGAGTCCTGCCCATGCCCAAGACCGCCATCACCGGAACCCTGATCGCCGTCGATTTCGACAAGGACGGCGATCAGCCGATCTATCGCCAGCTCACCGAGTGGCTGAAGCAGGCGATCGAGACCGGGCGTCTCGCCGGCGGTACCAAGCTGCCGTCGACGCGGATCTTCGCCAAGGAACTCGGGGTGTCGCGCAACACGGTGTTGCAGGCCTTCGAGGCGCTGACCGAAGAAGGCTTTCTGTCGAGCCGGGTCGGCTCGGGGACCTTCGTGCTCGATCCCGGCGCAATTCTCACCGCGGCCGAGGAAGCGGCGGTGCCGGCCGCGCGGAACGCCCGTGGCGGGCGGCGCGACGGCGACCGGCGCTCCGGCTATCCGTTCCGTTCCCTGTCCCTGAGGGGCAAGCGGCTGATCGGTTCCAGCACGGGCGAGTTTTCGGAACGCCCGACGCCCTTCATGCCCGACCTGCCGGACATCCGCGAATTCCCGATCCGGACCTGGATGCGCCTGCTCAACGAGACATCGGGCCGGCTGACCGGCCAGATCCTGTCGGAATCTTCGAGTGCCGGCTACGAGCCGCTGCGCCATGCCATCGCGCAATATCTGCGCGCCGGCCGGGGCCTCCTCTGCGACGACGAGCAGGTGATCGTGACCACCGGCACGCAGCAGGGGCTCGACCTCATCTGCCGCATGGTGATCGATCCGGGCGATCCGGTATGGTTGGAAGAGCCGAGTTACATCGGCACGCGGACCATCGTGCGCGCCAACGGCGGCGCGCTGTTTCCCGTGCCGGTCGACGACGACGGGCTGGATATCCAGCGGGCGATCGACCGCTGTCCCAATCCAAAGCTCGTCCTGGTCTCGCCCTCGCGCCACTATCCGTTGGGAAGCATGATGTCACAGGCGCGGCGCGAATGCCTGGTGGGCCTGGCCCGGCGCTCGGGAACCTGGATCGTCGAAGACGACTACGACAATGAATTCGTCTACGGCGGCAACGTCATGGCGCCGCTGTTCAGCCTCGACAGGGAAGCGCGGACCTTCTATGTCGGCACCTTTTCGAAAACCCTGCTGCCCTCGTTCCGCCTGGGTTACATCGTGGTGCCGGCCGATCTGGTCGGCGCCTTCTCCGTGGCCCGGGCGGTGGTGGATCGTCACGCCTCGCTGATCGAACAGATGGTGCTGTCCGAATTCATGAACCGTGGCCTCTTCGTTTCGCACATCCGGCGCATGCGTAGCCTCTACAGCACCCGACGCAAGGCCCTGTTGGACGGTCTGCAGGAGATGTTCGGAGCCGATGCGCTCGAAACCTCGGCCGACAGCGGCACCCATGTGATCATGCCCCTGGCCCCGGGGGCGGGCGACCGCAAGCTGGCGCGCCAGTTCGCTCAGCGCGGCATCGTGATGCGGCCGCTCTCGCCCTATTACCTGACGAATACGCCGCGCGAAGGTCTCCTGTTCGGCTTCTCCGCCTTCAACGAGGCGGAACTAGTGCGGGCTTTTGAGAGCTTGGCGCCGCACCGGCGGGAAATCCTGGCGCTCCGCCCCTGACCGCTCCGGTCAGCAGGTGCAGCCGCCGCCCAGAATCACCAGGGCCCACCTCGTCGTCGGACAGCGTACGGCCCGTTCCGAGACATTCTTCAACTTCTGGGCATGCATAATGGAAACGCGGGAGAAGGCGGCCTCGGTGCGGCCCTTCTCGGCCCGCGTGGCGCGGAGACGGTCAGGATCGGTCGGCCGGGGCCGCGCCCGACAGCGCGACCGAGGCCATCGCATCGCCAAGCTCCCGGGCGAAGAGGGCGACGGGAACCGGCAGGTGACGGCCCTCGGCACTGAGGGCGCAGAGGAAGGACGGCCGGATCGAGCGGTCGGCCAGGGGGCGGAACAGGATGCGTCCCGCGCGGATCTCGGGCAGGGCGCCGATCTCGGTCAGCAGGCCGATGCCGGCGCCGCGCAGCACGAGGGCGCGGATCAGGGCCATCTGGTTGACCACCGCGACCGGGCGGAGTGTGACGCCGCTCCGGCGCAGCGCATCGTCCAGGACCCGGCGCAGCGACGTCGTCTCGTCGGGGAGGATCACCGGATGGTCAGCGAGGTCGGATAGCCGGAGCGGGTCCGGCCGCGCCGCCAGCGGATGTTCCGGCAGCAGCAGGGCGCCCATGCGGTAGCGCAGCTTGTGGTCGACGCGCAGCCCTTTCGCCTCGGGCGGGTTGAAGGTCAGGCCGATGTCGGCATCGCCGCTCAGCACCTGGCGCTCGACCGCATCGCCCGGCAGCACGCGGATCTCGCAGGAAATGGTCGGATAGAGCATGGCGAAACGTGCCAGCAGGTCCGGCACCAGGTCCTGGGTCGTGCCCTCGACCGCGGCGACCCTGACCGTGCCGCGGCGCAGGCCCCGCAACTCGTCGATCTGCGACAGCACACGGCGATAGTCGCGCTGCCAGTTGCGCAGGGCGTGGACGAGCAACTCGCCCGCGGCCGTCAGGCGCAGGCCCTGGGGCAAGCGCTCGAACAGGGCCGTGCCCAGTTCCTCTTCCGCCAGGAGCAACTGGCGGTCGACCGCCGAGGGCGCGACATTGAGCCGCTCCGCCGCCCGGCGGATCGAGCCCCGTGCCGCGAGGGCATCGAAATAGCGCGAGAAACGCGAGAAGGCGACCATGATGCTGTCCTAATTTCCAGGACACTTCGGCGAGAAATCTGACATGGAGGTGATCGCCCTGCCAGCCTAGAGTTTTTCCATTCGAGGTTTGCGTAGAAGGATGGAACGACGATGACGACCGTGACCGCCGCCGAAACCGAAGCCACCCCCCGGGTTCCGCCACCCCGGGAATGTTCGTTCGATCCGAAAGATTGGCGGGTCCTGTCGCGGGCCTGGTATCCGGTCGCCCGTACGGACGAACTCGGCGACAAGCCGGTCAAGGCCCGCCTGCTCGACGTCAATCTCGTGGTCTACCGGACCGAAGGAACCGCCCGCGTCGCGCGCGACCTGTGTCCCCACCGGGGCGCCGCGCTCAGCTTCGGCTGGGTCGAGGGGCAGGAGATCGCCTGCCCCTATCACGGCCTGCGCTACGGCGTCGACGGCCGCTGTACGGCGGTGCCGGCGCATCCGGGCCAGTCGATCCCGGCCCGGCTCCGCGTCACCACGCTGCCCACGGTCGAGCGTTACGGTCTGATCTGGACCACGCTGAACGGCACCGAGGAAGTCCTGCCGGAATT
>JAYSCC010000198.1:0-6019 GCA_041915065.1 Zavarzinia sp. | reverse complement strand
GCCTTCGGCCGAGGTGCTGGACCGGATCGCAAGCGCGCTCATGCTCACCGGCATCGAGCGCGAACATCTGTTCCTGCTCGGCCTCGGCCGCCCGCCGGAAGCGCGCTACCGCCGCGACGACGGGGTGGCACCGCGCCTGCAACGGGTGCTGGACGCCCTGAACCCGGTCCCGGCGATCATCCGGACCGCGACCTGGGACGTGGTCGCCTGGAACCGGGCCGCCACCGTCATGCTGATCGACTATGGCGCGCTGCCGCCGGGCGAGCGCAACATCCTGCGCTATATCTTCCTCGATCCGCGCGCCCGGGCGGCGCAATACGACTGGCTGAGCGTCGCCCGCTTCGCCCTCGGCGCCTTCCGGGCCGACGCGGCCCGGGCCGGCGCCGCCGCCGAGATCGAACCCTTCGTCGCCGAACTCTGCCGCCTGAGCCCGGAATTCCGCGCCCTGTGGCAGGACAACGAAGTCCGCGGCCTGCATGGCGACGCGGTGAAGACCATCCGCCATCCGGTGATCGGCCCGCTGTCCTTCGAATTCTCGACCTTTTCGGTCGACGGCAGGACCGACCTCGGCATGGTCGTCTACAATCCCGCGACCGCGGCCGATGCCGCGGCGATCGCGGCCCTCCTGGAGAAGACGCCGCCAGCCGACGCACCCCAGGCATGAGCGGTCTTGTCTGGAGCAGTGCCCGGGCCTAGATTGATCACTGCATCGAGAGTTGGGGCGACGCCCAACGCCAACCTGCCGATCCGGGCAAGGTGGCACTCCGCAAGGAGGATGTGGCCGAGCCGGCAATCCAACGGAACCAGCCACCAAGCGTCGATCCCGAGGTAAGGAAAGACGCGAAGTGCCGATCAAGATCCCGGACAGCCTGCCCGCCCGCCAGACCCTGGAACAGGAAGGCGTGGTGGTGATGCGCGAGGCGGATGCCATGCGCCAGGATATCCGCCCCCTGCGCATCGGCCTCCTGAACCTGATGCCTAACAAGATCAGCACCGAGACCCAGGTCGCCCGCCTGCTGGGGGCGACGCCCTTGCAGATCGAACTCTCGCTCGTCCGCATCACCGATCACGTCGCGCGCAATACGTCGGCCGATCACATGGCCGCCTTCTACCGGCCCTGGGCCGACGTGGTGGAGGAGCGTTTCGACGGTTTCATCGTGACCGGCGCCCCGGTCGAGAAACTGCCCTTCGAGGAGGTCCGCTATTGGCCCGAGCTGTGCCAGATCTTCGACTGGACGCAGAGCCATGTGCACGGCTGTTTCAACATCTGCTGGGCCGCCCAGGCGGCGCTCTATCACTTCTATGGCGTGCCCAAGCACGAGCTGGCGCATAAGGCCTCCGGCGTCTTCCCGCACCGGAACCTCGCCCCCGCCTCGCCCTTCCTGCGCGGTTTCGCCGACGAATTCTCGGTCCCGGTGTCACGCTGGACCGAAGTGCGGCGGGAGGACATCCCGGCCGGCCGCGGCCTGGAGATCCTGATCGACAGCGCGGTGACCGGCCCCTGCCTGATCGACGATCCGGCCCACCGCGCGCTCCATATGTTCAACCACCTGGAATATGACACCGGCACCCTGGCGCAGGAATATGCGCGCGACCAGGGCCCGGTGCCGGCCCATTATTTCCCGGACGACGATCCGGCCAAGCCGCCGCGCAACGTCTGGCGCAGTCACGCCCACCTGCTGTTCGGCAATTGGATCAACCAGATCTATCAGACCACGCCCTTCGACCCGGCCGAGATCGGCCGCTCGCCGACACCCTGAGGACGGGCCGGCGGCGCCGGCTCCATGCCGCCGAAGGCCGCCTCGCGCGCCCTCGCCGCCTCGTCGAGCAGCCAGTCGTACCAGGCGGCCAGGCCCTCGCCGGTGCGGGCGGAGACCCGGAACACCGTGATCCCCGGGTTGACCTTGCGCGCCGCCGCGATCGCCTTGTCGACATCGAAATCGACATGGGGCAGCAGGTCGATCTTGTTCAGGACCATGACCGCCGCGGCATGGAACATATGGGGATATTTCAGCGGCTTGTCCTCCCCCTCGGTGACCGAGAGGATCGCCACCTTGGCCTTTTCGCCGAGGTCGAAGAGCGCCGGGCAGACCAGGTTGCCGACATTCTCGATCATCACCACGGTGCCCAGCGCGGGACGCAGGCTGGCCAGGCCGCGGGCCACCATGTCGGCTTCGAGATGACAGCCAGTGCCGGTGTTCACCTGTACCACCGGGGCGCCGGCGGCGCGGATCCGCTCGCCGTCGTTGGTGGTCGCCTGGTCGCCCTCGATCACGGCGATCGGCAGATGGTCGCCGAGGTCGCGGATCGTGCGTTCGAGCAGCGTGGTCTTGCCCGCGCCGGGTGACGAGACGAGGTTCAGGGCCAGAATTTCCCGCCCGGCGAACCAGGCTCGGTTGCGCGCCGCCAGGGCCTCGTTCTTGGCCAGCACCCGGGCTTCCAGTTCGAGCAAGCCGCTGTCGCCCGCCGCCGGCGCCGGATGGGGGTGATGGTGCCCGTGATCATGGTCATGGTCATGGTCGTGGCCATGGCCATGGTCATGCCCGTGATCATGGTCATGGTCATGGTCGTGGCCATGGCCATGGTCATGCCCGTGATCGTGATCATGCGTGTGATCATGGTGGTGGCCGGGGCGCAGGTCGACGATGGTGGCCGAAGCGCCGCTGGAACATCCGCAAACCGTGCACATCAGTCCGCCTCCTCGATTTCGATCGATCGGATCTTCAGTTCTTCGCCCGAGAGCCGCGTCGAGCGGCGCGAACCGCAAGCGCAGGACGTGAACAGGTCGGGCGTCTCGAAGTCGGCACCGCAATCGGCGCAATGCGCCCGCCCGGGCACTGCGACGATGTCGAGCCGGGCCCCCTGGGCCGGCGTGCCTTCCGCGACCACCGAGAAGCAGAAGGCGATGGCGTCGGCCATCACCCCGGCGAGGGCGCCGACTTCGATCGTCACCGTGCGGATCGGCCGGCCGCGGGCCGCCTCGCCGGCGATCGCCACGATGCTGCGGGTGATGGCCAATTCGTGCATGGCCCCTCCTCAGGCGGCGCCGCGCCGGTCGTGAATGCCGCCGAACTGGTAATGCGCGGCGCAGGCCCCTTCGGACGATACCATGAGGGCGCCGAGCGGCGTTTCCGGATTGCAGGCGGTGCCGAACATCTTGCACTGCCAGGGCTTGATCACGCCCTTCAGCACCTCGCCGCACTGGCAGGACGAAGGATCGGCCACCGTTACATTGGGGATGGCGAAGCGCCGCTCGGCATCGAAGGCGGCGTAGGCTTCGCGCAGGCGGACACCGGAATGATCAATCGAGCCGAGGCCGCGCCATTCGAAGAATTCGCGAAGCTCGTAGACCCGGCCGACTGCGGCCAGGGCCGCGGCATTGCCGTCCTCCGGCACGATCCGGGCATATTGGTTCTCGACCTCGGCGCGGCCGTCGCGGATCTGCTTCAGGACCATCCAGATCGATTGCAGGATGTCGAGCGGCTCGAAACCGGCGACCACCAGGGGCCGGCCGTAGTGATGGGCGATGAACTGATAGGGCGCCGTGCCGGTGACCATGGAGACATGGCCGGGGCCGAGAAACCCCTCGAGTTGCAGGTCCGGACTGTCGAGGATCGCCTTGATGGTCGGCACGATGGTGATGTGATTGCAGAACAGGCTGAAGTTGCCGATCCCCTCCTCCGCCGCCTGGAGCACGGTCAGCGCGGTCGAGGGCATGGTGGTCTCGAAGCCGAGGGCGAAGAAGACCACCTCGCGCGACGGGTTCCGCCGAGCCAGCGCGAGCGCATCCATGGGCGAATAGACCATGCGCACATCGGCCCCCTCGGCCTTGGCCTGGAGCAGGCTCTTCTTCGAGCCGGGCACGCGCATGGCGTCGCCGAAGGTGGTGAAGATCACTTCCGGCCGCTCGGCGATGGCGACGCAATCGTCGACCCGGCCCATGGGCAGCACGCAGACCGGGCAACCCGGCCCGTGGATCAGCTCGATCTCCGGCGGCAACATGCCTTCGAGGCCGTAGCGGAAGATCGAATGGGTATGGCCGCCGCAGACTTCCATGATCGCGATCGGCCGGCGCCGGACGGTCTCGATGCCGGCGAGCACGGCGGCGATCTCGCGGATCAACACCCCGGCCTTTTCCCGGTCGCGGAATTCGTCGACGAATCTCATGGCGCCCTCCCCGCGGCGGCCGAGCCGCGATCGTCGGCGAGCAGGCTGTGGGTCAGGTCCCACAGGATGTGATAGGCCGCGACATGGCATTCCTGGATCCGGTGGATGGAACCCGCCGGGACCACCAGGCAATGGTCCAGCAGGCCGTCCGCCTTCATCCGCCCGCCGTTGCCGCCTGCGAAACCGATGGTAACGACACCGATCTCACGGGCGCGGGCGAAGGCCGCCAGCAGGTTCTCCGAATTGCCGCTTGTCGAAAAGCCGATCAGGGCATCGCCCCGCCGCGCCTGGGCGGAAAGGGCACGGGCGAAGACATGGGCGAAGCCGACATCGTTGCCGACCGCCGTCATCTGGGCGAGATCTGTCCCTAGGTTGACGGCGGCGAGCGCGGGCCGCCCCGCCGTCACCGGATGCAGGAATTCGACCGCGACATGGGCGGCATCGCAGGAGGAGCCGCCGTTGCCCATGGCGAAGAGACGCCCGCCGTCCCGGTAGCAACCCGCCAGCGCCCGCGCCGCGGCCAGCAGCTCCGCCCCTTGTGCGGCAAAGAAACGCTCGTTCGCCGCCCGCGACTCCCGCGCCTTTTCGGCGATCGAGGCGAGCAGCCCGGCTTCGAGACGCGCCGGGTCCTGCGCCTTCCCGTGCAGGAAGGGATAGAGGGCGGAGAGATCCGGCGCCCCGGTCATGATGCGGCCGAGCGGCGCATGGCGTCGATCTCGTCCTGCGCCTCGCCGAGTTCGGCCAGGATATGCAGGGTCTCGGCTGCCTGGGCCTCGTCGATCCGGCTCATAGCGAAGCCGACATGGACCAGGACCCAGTCGCCGACGCAGGCTTCGGGCGGATGGGCGTCGTCGACGATGCAGGCGATATTCACCTGGCGGCGGATACCGTTCACGTCGACCGTGGCGAGCTTGCGGGCGGCATCGTCGATCGCCACGATGCGGCCGGGAATTCCTAGGCACATGAGCGTTCTCCCGCCTTGACGGCCGCCGATGCAATCGCCGCCTGGCCGAGCGCCAGGCCGTCGCCGGAGCCCGGCCCGAGGACGGCGAAGCCGGCTTCCGCCAGACCCCGCTCGACCAGATCGAACAGGACCGCGTTGTGGAAACAGCCGCCCGCCAGGGCGACCGTATCGAAGAGCGGCGCCTCCGCCCCGCCGTGGAGCTGTTGCACCAGGACGACCATGGCCCGGGCGAGGCCGCGGTGGAAACGCGCCGCGATCACGCCGGGCGGCGTTTCCAGGACGAGGTCGCCGAGCAGCGCCTGCCACATCGCCCAGGGCTCGATATAGGGAAGCCCGCCACCAGCGAGGCGTGGAAGCGCGAAGGGATAGGCCAGCTCCTCGCCCTCCTCCACCAGCGCCGCATGGTCGACCAGGGCTTCCAGCAGGGCCGCCGCCTGGCCTTCGTAAGCCTGGCCTTCGGGGCAAAGGCCGAGGGCCGCGGCCACGGCATCGAAGAGCCGAGCGCAGGACGAGGCCAGGGGCAGGCGGCCGTCCCGGATCGCGGCGTCGAGGGCGGCGCGCGGCTTCGCCGCCAAGCCATCGTAGAGCGGCAGGCCGGCGCAGTTCATCGTCAAGGCGGGCCAGCCGATTTCCGCCATCAGATGGGCATGGAGATCGCGCCAGGGCTCCCGCGCCGCCTCGAGCCCGCCCGCCAGCGCGACTGGCTTGAAGGTGCCCAAACGGCGGTAGCCGCGATAGTCGGCGAGCAGGAATTCCCCGCCCCAGAGGCTGCCGTCGTCGCCCGGGCCGATGTCCCCGGCGACGATTCCCAGTACCGGCGGTGCCGCCAGCGGGCGCCCGCTCTCGACCAGGCAGGCGGCGACCGCGGCATTGTGGCCCTGGACCTCG
>JAYSCC010000197.1:0-6061 GCA_041915065.1 Zavarzinia sp. | reverse complement strand
TGCGGCGCGTCGGCGTGATGGACGCCGCCACGCATGAGAAGATCACTCTGCGCCACCTGAAGGAAGCGGTCGTGCCGGCGGCCGCGCCGATCGGCGCCGACGAGATCCGGGTGATGCGCGAACAGGCCCATCTCAGCCAGGCGGTCTTTGCCCGCTATCTGAACCTGACGCCTGGGTATGTGTCGCAGCTCGAGCGCGGCACCAAGCAGCCCACCGGCCCGGCGCTGGCCCTGCTCAACATCATCCGCCGCAAAGGCATCGCGGCGATTTTGTAGGCTCGGCCTGATGGCATCAGAACCGAAATTGCCTTGGAATACAGCCCGGCCTGGCTGAATGGATGGCGGCTGCATTCCTCCTGCGGAATTATAATACTGGAGACCGGCATGTCGGAAATTGCCGAACTCACGAACACCTTCTCGACCTTGCCGCCGATCGCCCTTATCCGAAGCGCTTTCCCGACGCCGTGAACGCGTATTCGTTCGCGGTGATCGCTTCGTCCACAGTCTCATCCGAGGTCAGATATTCGTATTCGCGTTCGAGCTGCCGATAGAGCCAGCGGGCGAGATCTCGCAGTGCTTCGGTCAAAACGTCTTCCGCATCGGCGGTCATGTCCTGGTAGGTCGGACTGCCGCGTTCGACCGAAATCGCCATGCAGTATTCATGGTAGTAGTGGCCGCGATGGCTGGTCTCGGCGCGAAGCTGATAGAAATTTCGGCGCTGGATCGACTGGAGCGCATCGGCGATCCGGTGAAGCTCCATGTCCCGAGGCGCGTAGTCCCTGATCCTGCGCGGGGCTTGCTTCCGGTAGGAATAGAAGGCCTCGAAGCAGGCACCGTCGCCCTGGCTCCAGAACCCCCGGAACCAGATGCGAGGGGCCTGGCGGGTACCGCCACCATAGAGGTGGACGGTGCGGGTCTTGAGGCGAAGACCGAAGATTTCCGCGACGCGGAGGAAATCCTCATAGACGGCATCATGCCAGTCGCAATCGAAGCCGCCTTCGCGATACCAGGCGCGTGCCCTGTCCTTGGCGGCGTCGGACAATTCACCGAGCTGATAGACCGTGGTTTCGATGACCTCACTCATCGGGGTCGCCTCCATCGAGAACCTGGGCGAGCCAGCCATCGGTATCGGTCCAGGCGACCGTCTCGCCCGTGGCGAGATCGAGAACATGCGCGCCGCCGCCGAAACCGTCGAGACGAGGTCGAGAGCAGGCGTTGGACCATTGGAAGCCCCAGTAACCCGTCAGGCCGAACTCGGTCGCGCAGAGTTTGACGAACTGGATGAGACGCTCGGGATCGCCGGTGACGTCATCGCGCAGCCAGAGCTGGGTGCCGCCATGCTCAGGCTGGATCGAGAGAAGGAAACCCTCGGCAGGCGGTTCTTCGGAAGCGCCTTCTTCCGAGAGCTTGTTGTAGAGATCGAGCGCGAGGGCTGCAGTCTCGGGCGTGCCGACATCGAGCAGGCACGAGAAATGGGTGAAGTAGTCGGCCATGTCAGGCTCCTGAAACACGAAAGCCCGGCGCGGTGGTCGGGCCGCTGGATGGATGGGAAGGACGTGGGACGGCCTGAGCCGCCCCACGCCATCGTGCTATTCGGCGGCGACCGTCAGCGGGCCTTCGGCGTCTTCGTCCGGCGGTGTCTCATCATCCTCGGCGAGGAAGGCGGGAAGCGTGTCTTCGCCTCCCTCGGCCGTCTGTGTCTGGACCGGCTCGTCATGGCCGATCAGACGCAGCGGCTCCGGCAGCCAGCCGGTCTCAGCCAGCAAGCGCTCGGCCTCCTTGGCCATGTCCGCTTTCTTCATGTGGTCGATGAGCTGAGCGGCACGCTCGCCCGCGCCTTCGCGGACGGCGGCAAGGATGCGGGGCTTGGTGACACGGCCGAGGTAGTTCTCGACCGTGGGACGGAAGCCGACCTCCACCATGTCGAGACCCGTGGCGCGTGCCAGCCGATCCGCCTCGGCCATGCGCTGGTCGAGGCCGGACTGCGAAACACCATTGCCGCTGTAGGGGTTCGGCCGCTCGTAGAGGGCGTTGATCCCATAGCTGACGCAATGGGCGAGCAGCGCCAGGCGGCTGGTGCCGTCGAGCGCGGTCAGCCAGTCCCAAAGGGCGTCGTCGTCGGTCGGCAGCTCCGCCTTCCAATCCTCGTGCCGCTGGATGACGGATTTTGCATAGGCCGTCTCGGCGAGATCCTTGCCCTGTTCGCGGAAGAAGACGTGATTGACGAAGGCACGCAGACTCGCGCCGGAGGTGCCCGTCCGCTGGAAAGTATCGCGCACCAGCTTGTGCAGCAGGGCCGTGAGCGCAACATGGGGGTTGGCGCCCACGGCGTCGCGAAGCGCCAAGGTGCGGTGCGCCGTCAGTTCGGCCACAAGCCGCTCCGGCAGCGGCTTGATGACGTCTTCGTCCTCGTCGTCCTCCGGTTCACTCGCCTGGCCGCCGATGGTGATGGTGGCGCGCTGGCTGCTGTTGGTCGCGGCGATATCGGAGCCGGTCGTCTCGGGGTCCCCCTCCGGAGTGTCGACGCTGACCGGCACTTCGTCCTCGGCTCGGACGTAGCCGCGATTGACGATGATCTCGCCGTCGCGGTCGATGCTGATGAAGACACCGGCTCGGGCGAGGTCGGCCGGGTCGTAGATGGCCGGACGCTTCTCGAAGGTTTCGAGCGCCGCCTCGATCTCGCCGAGACGCTGGTCGATTTCCTCGGGCAGTTCGTCGGTGCCGCCGTACTCGACTTCAATCCGGTCGTATTCCTCGCGCAGCGCCTCGTGAGTGGTGCGCTCCTCGTCGGTCAGATCGACGAACGTGAAGTCGAGAGCGCGAAGGCCATGGTCGTAGCCGTAGGGCAGATCGGTATCGACGATGATCCACTTCCAGCCCTCGGCCGCAATATCCTCGGCGGCGGCCTTCAGCTTGCCGGAAACGAGCCGGTCGAGGAGCGCGGGATCCTGGAGCCAGCCGCCTTCATCGGCCTCGAACAGATCACGCAGCACCGTGCCGCCCGCCTGCTCGTAGGCTTCAATGCCGACAAACAGGGCTCGCTTGTCGGAAGCCCGGATCGTGGTCTCGGTCAGCAACTGGCGAATATGCCACGGCTGGCGATTGTAGGAATTCTGGACCGTCGCCCAGACCTGTTCCTGGCGCGCGTGGTCGGGATTGACCGTGAACGCCATCAGCATTTCGAGCGTCATGCCGTCTTCGGCATAGATTTCGTGCAATGCGGGCGAGGCGGCTGCGAGGCGCAGGCGCTGCTTCACGACCTGGAGGGTGGTGAAAAAGGCCGCAGCGATCTCTTCCTCGGTCATGCCCTTGCGCCGCATGTCGAAGAAGGCGCGGAACTGATCGAGGGGATGCAAAGGCACCCGCTGGGTATTCTCCGCCAGGCTGTCATCTTCGGCGAGGATCGGCGTCGAGGGATCCCGCACGACGCAGGGGACAGGCGCGGTCTTGGCGAGACGTTTCTGTTTCACGAGGATCGCGAGGGCCTGATAGCGGCGCCCGCCGGCAGGCACCTCGAACATGCCGGTCTCGTTGCCGTCGGCGTCGAGCACCGGACGCACATTGAGGCTCTGGAGAAGCGTGCCACGGCGGGCGATATCTTCGGCCAGTTCCTCGACGGAAACGCCGGCCTTGACGCGGCGGACGTTGGCCTGGCTCAGAACCAGCTTGTTGAAGGGAATGTCGCGCGAGGGCGACAGGATGATCTTCTTAACGGCGATAGCCATCGGGTTTGCTCCATAACGGGCGGTCGAGAGCCTCTCCCTCGACCTTCAACCCGTCACGAAGCGAAGCGCCGCCCTCTCACTCTAAGAGGGCGACGCCATCACAACGGCTGCGGGCTAACGGGCGGCGGGAACCTGCCGCGAGGCGACCTGCCACCCTCTGGCTTTGGCAGTGTGCCGCCGTAGAGCCGGAGAACCGGAAAGTCGCAAAGCCGGAAACCCTGAAGTCGTGAAATCCTGAAAGCCGGAAACCCGGCTTTGCGTGTTTCAGGAGAATCACACCCCGCACATGCCCTCGCATTCGTTGGGCCAGAGGTCGAGTTGGCCATGGTCGGCCGCGGTCGAAAGATCGGCTAGGTCGAGCGGGACGGCGGAGCGGTGAAGATAGACCTCGCCGCGGACACCCCTGAAGCCGGTGCGAATGGCGGCATCGACCGATACGGCATCGCTCCACGCCTCAGGGTCATGGTCGCGCATGTGCCGCCAATGATCGTCGGAATGGAAGGGGCAGCCGATGCAGGCGCTCTTGGGCGGTAGGGGATAATCATGCCGCTCCAGCCAGCGCAGGCAATCCCGGCGGGTCATGCCTCGTTCGATCAGGGGCCAGCGGTTGACCTGCCAGCTCTCGAACGATGGCTTCATGCGAAGCGCCTCGTCGAGGGAAATGCCGATCCATTGCTCGGCGATGGACGATGCGGGCGAGCGGCGCCCGGCGATGCCGAGCAGTTGGCGCACCTTGCGCCGGATCGGCACGATCTTGTAGTCGCCGGTGCATTGGCGCCTGATCATGCCGACCCCGTCGCGGTCGGTCGCCACGATGCGGGAACCTATGACGATGCGATTGCCGTTTTCGTCCTCGTCGCAGACGGGAAGTTCCTCCCCGGCCGGCGTCACGCTGCGGGTGAAGGCCGGGATCGAGGCCCATCGCTCGCCGCGGGCACCGGCCAGGAGGTCGGCGCGCAGATCTCCGGCCGAGACGATGTGGACCGGGAACGGCAGGAGGTTGGGCGATCTCAGCCACGCGAGATGGTTATAGACGGCCCGCGGTTCCCAGCCCGTATCAGCGAAGATCGCGCAATCGGGCATGGGGCCGATCTCGCCATGTGCCGCCATCAAGGCGAGCGTGGTGGACTGGACGCCCGCGCCGAGGCTGAGCACGCGCAGGCGGATGTCGGCCGCCTGCCGGGGATCGGGGACGAAGCCGGGAAACGCGAGCGTGTTCATCACGCCACCTCCCGCTCGTCATCGCCTCTGCTGAGGCTGTCCGTGTCCGGCAGGAAGGACAGAATCCAATCAGCCGCCTTGCTGGCCTGCGATGCGGCACGGACGATGGCGCGATGATCCTCGCGCAGCACCTCCAGCCAGGAGCCGATGTAGTCAGCGTGGCGGACGGTGGGCACGATGCCGAGCGAGGCGCAGCAGAAGGCCGCGTTGATCTCGGCAATCAGTTCCTCGAAGGCGTATTTCTTCGTACTGAAGGTGCCGGAGAGGTCGCGGGCGAGCCGCGAGGCATGGCCGGTCGCGTGGCCGAGTTCATGCAGAGCGGTCCGATGCCAGTTGATCGGCTCGAAATACGCTTGTGGCGGGGGCACCTGAACGAAATCCTGCGACGGAACGTAGAAGGCACGGTTGCCGCCGATCCGGAAGTCGATGCCGGTCGCCCGGATGAGGGCCTCGACGCGCGGCTCGATCAGCCCCGGCGGGGTCGGCGGTGCGGTGGCGGCGACCTCTTCGGGTAGCCCGTCGCATTGAGCGGCGTTGAAGACCGTGAAGCGTTTCAGGAAAGGGATCGCCTGTGCTTTCTCGCCGGTCTCCCGGGCACGGGATTTCTCACCTTCCGGCGTGAAGCGATCGGCATAGACGACGGTGGTGCCGCGTTCGCCCTTGCGAACCTTGCCGCCGAGCGAGAGCGCTTGGCGGAAGGTGAGCCAGCTCTGATCGGGGAAGCCGTGCTCGGTCACGGCGCCCCAGAGGATCAGGACATTGATCCCCGAATAGTGCCGGCCGGTAGCGGCGTTCCTCGGCATGGCGAGGGGCGCCTTGGCCGTGGCCGTATCCCAGGGCTGGACCCAGGGAAAGCGGCCTGCCTCCAGCTCGCCGATGATCTTGTTGGTGATGTCGTCGTAAAGGCTCGTCCGATCCGATCCCGGGCGTGCACTGCGGTCATATCCAGACATCGCGGTTCTCCGCGACGGGCGCCGGAGACCTCTTCTCCAGCCCTCAACCCGTCGCGGCAAACCCGGCCCGCACTGAACCGCGCCGGGTTTGTCGGAGGCGTGTTGATTTGAGTCACGCCGCCTTTGCCGTGTCTCGCTGCTCATAGTATCGCCGTTCCGCCTC